>JBJEJG010000048.1:0-18784 GCA_051877795.1 Acetatifactor sp. | reverse complement strand
GCAAGATTGATTTCGATGATAAGAGTGTAACCGAGAATACTCGTGTATCTTATCCCATTAACCATATTGAGAATATTGTACGTCCTGTTTCTTCCGCACCTGCTGCAAAGAATGTGATTTTCCTTTCCGCAGATGCATTCGGCGTACTGCCTCCTGTTTCCATTCTGACCCCTGAGCAGACTCAGTACTACTTCCTGTCCGGTTTCACAGCTAAGCTGGCTGGTACAGAGCGCGGAATTACCGAGCCTACTCCTACCTTCTCCGCTTGCTTCGGTCAGGCATTCCTGGAGCTGCATCCTACAAAGTATGCAGAAGAGCTGGTTAAGAAGATGGAGCAGAGCGGCGCTAAGGCTTATCTGGTAAACACCGGTTGGAACGGCACCGGCAAGCGTATCTCCATCAAGGATACCCGTGGCATCATTGACGCTATCCTGAGCGGCGACATCAATAAGGCACCTACCAAGAAGATTCCTTACTTCAACTTTGAGGTTCCTACAGAGCTTCCCGGAGTTGACACAGGTATTCTGGATCCCCGCGATACCTACGCTGATGCTTCCGAGTGGGAGACAAAGGCAAAAGACCTGGCAGACAGATTCGTAAAGAATTTTGCAAAGTATGAGACCAACGATGCCGGAAAGGCTCTGGTTGCAGCAGGTCCTCAGAAATAAGAAGAGCTTTCCAGAATTTACTGTTGTATTCTGCGAGGCAATTCGCTATAATAAAAGTAACCTGAGATGCGCGATAACTCCTGTTCATTTTTGAACCTACATTTACTTTAAACGGGATTCCTATATTGCCAAGTGGCTGTCAGGCCCTCACTCCGGTGACGGAGGATCGGAAGGGAAGGCAAAAGCTTTGGTTGCGGTGACCCACCTAGCATTGCTAGGAGTCAAAAAACAGGAGGCGGCATTTTGGGGTAAAGCAAACAATTTGCTACGAAAGAAAAGAGAGCAGTCCTTTTGGGCTGCTCTTTTAAGATTTCAGGGATTGGGGAGAGATTTTTTGGATAGGAATGGTTTCAACAAATCACAGAGAATGCAGTTAAAGGCATTTATCTGCCTGCTGGGGGTACTTTTACTTATCATTCTTATAGTGGGAAAGCTGATTGTGACGCTGGTACACAGGCAGGAGGAAGAAACGCAGCCGCCGGTTCCGCATATACCGGTAGTGCAGGAGCTTTCCAATGTATGGATTATGGAGGAGGATACAGAAGGAATCCTGATTTTCAGAGACGGAGAGCGCGAGCATTATTCGTGGGGAGAACTGCCGGAGTCCGGTATGGCAGAGTCGGAAAATGGGTCAGAAAAGCCGAAAAACGGGACAACAGAACCGGAGAATGCGGTGTACCGGCCTATGGAATCCGTCAGGGAGCAGGTGGCTGACATTGTCCTGACGGACGGGAGTGTCACGGACATTGTACTGAAAAAGGAAAAGATAAACGGAAAGGTACTTCGTGCAGATGCTGAAGGAGTTGAAATAGAAGGCTATGGGAAAATTTTGCTTGCAGAGGACTACAGAGGGTACCGGCTTTATGACAGCCTGGAAATGTGTACAACGGATGACCTTTGCTTTGGCTACAGCTTTACGGATTTCTGTATTGAGAATGGGGAAATATGCGGCATTCTCATGGTAAAGGAAGAGGCCATGAAATATATCAGGGTGCTGATAAAGGCAGAAGACTATGCGGGAAATCTTCATGCACAGCCGGTGATTACCGCGGATACGGATTTTACAGTGGTTTACGGAACCTATGACAACCTGAAAACGGAGAGCCATGCAGCCGGAGAAGAACTGGAATTCGGATTTGACAACAGTTATTTTGAGGGTGATAGAGTGTGTATTGTTCCGGATGTGTTGACAGGAAAAATATGTATAACCAATTTGAATAGAAGTCAGGGTACGCCATCCTACAGAGGACAGATCGAACTACTTCGCACCGAGGAAGGAATAGCTGTTATAAACGAGGTACTGCTGGAGGATTATCTCTACAGTGTTGTACCCAGTGAAATGCCGGCACGCTATCCGATGGAAGCGTTGAAGGCCCAGGCCATCTGCGCCAGAACCTATGCTTACGGTCATATGGAGCATGCGGGTTATCCCCGGTACGGTGCGCATGTGGACGACAGTACTTCCTATCAGGTTTATAATAATATTCTGGAACAGGAGACTACCACCACAGCAGTGAAGGAGACATACGGGCAGCTGCTGTTTACGGAGGAGGGGGAGCTTGCCGGAACCTATTATTATTCTACCTCCTGCGGGGTAGGAAGCGATGCAAATGTGTGGAAGACGGAAGCAGCAGGACAGATTACATATCTTCATGCCAGGGAGTTGAGCCATGCCGCTATGGAGCAGGAGTTGACTGCCCGCATAAGCGGAGAGGCGGCTGCGTCGGCAGAGGATGAAATAGGGGAGGCACTGCGGGAAGAAGAGGTCTTTGCAGATTTTATAAGCAGTGTGAATTCGGACGACTTTGAGGCTTCGGAGGGCTGGTATCGCTGGAATTATGAGGTGAAAGAAATCGACACAGAGCATATGCGGGAGGTGCTGCAAAAGCGATATGCCGCGAACAGCAAGCTTGTGCTCACCTGGCAGGATGGAGAATATGTAAGCCGGGAGATTGGAGAACTGGATAACATAACAGACATCTATATTGAAAAGCGGGGAGCCGGCGGTGTGGCGGATGAGCTTGTCATAGAGACGGCGGATGAAAAGTACAAGGTAATCTCTGAACATAATATCCGATATGTGCTGAATGACGGTGAGAGTAAGGTTTGCAGGCAGGACGGAAGCAGAATTGCCAGTCCCAATCTTCTGCCCAGCGGTTTTTTTGTCATTACAACTGGTAAAGAGGATGGAAATGTGGTAGGATATACCATAAATGGCGGTGGTTTCGGGCATGGAGTCGGAATGAGCCAGAACGGGGCACGCCATATGGCAGAGTGCGGCTACAGTGCAGAAGAAATTCTGCTGTATTTTTATGAGAGCTGTGCTTTGAAAAGTATCTATGAGTAGGAGAGGAAAAGTGGTTCATAAGCTATATCTGATTTGCAGGGATTTTTCTGAGCAGATGAGGAAACAGAATATCAGTGCGTATGCGGCGAGCATTGCTTTTTTCTTTTTTCTTTCCATTGTGCCCATGCTGATGATGATTTGCGCCATTATTCCGTATACACCTCTGACGGAGGAAAATCTTGTGGAGGCAGTTACGGAGGTGGTGCCGGATAAGGTGGATTCTCTGGCAGTCAGCCTGATTTCCGACGTGTATGACAGATCGGCGGGCATTATATCCATTGCAATTATTGCAACGATATGGTCAGCTGCCAAGGGTGTTATGGCTTTGATGAGAGGATTGAATGCCATCAACGGAGTGGATGAAAAGCGTAACTATTTTGTGGTTCGCGCCATTGCCAGCTTTTATACGTTGGTTATGCTTGTGATTGTGATTCTGGGGCTTTTTATCAACGTGTTCGGCAATCAGCTGGTATCTCTTGCGTTATACAAGCTTCCGCAGCTGGAGAGACTGGTATCCTTTATCATGAATTTCCGTTTTCTGGTTGTCTGGGCAGTGCTTACAGTTCTCTTTGCTGCAATCTATGCCTATGTACCGGACATCAAACTGCGATTTAAGGAGCAGATTCCCGGAGCGGCTTTTTCGGCTGTTGTCTGGAGTGTATTTTCCTGGGGCTTTTCCCTTTACGTGACATATAGCAATTCCTATGGTATCTACGGGAGCCTTTCGATTATCATTATCGTTCTGCTGTGGATGTATTTCTGTATGTACATAATTATGGTGGGAGCTTATCTGAACCGTTATTTCAGTCCCGTAAACAAGGTGCTGGTAAAAAGCAGGAACAGGTAATAAAGAATCAAAACTTCTGCTTGACATTCTGCGGCGAAATCGGTAAGATATGAAATTAGTAAGATAAAAAAGGCATTGATGGTGTACAGTAGAGGTTCGTTTTCTTACAGAGAGAGGAAGTCACCGGCTGCAAGCTTCCTTAAGTTCAGATGATTCCTTGAATTTCCCACCGGAGCTGTCGGGGTGAAGAGAGTAGTCCCGGACGTATGGCGCGCGTTAGGCGCAAATGAGAGCTTCGTTTTTGACGAAGAAATTGGGTGGTACCGCGGAGAAAAAGTCAATTCGTCCCATGCACATACAGTGCATGGGACTTTTTTTATTGAAAAAGAATGGAGGAAGATTTTACATGAACGACAGATTTGCGAGCATCAAACAGGAAATCATGGACGGCATGGAACAGCGCGCCAACTCCAGAGCGACAGCTTTTGAGCTTCGGAAGCAGTTTCTGGATTCCAAGACCGGAAAGATTGGCCAGTTGATGAAGGAAATGAAAAATATTGCGCCGGAGGAACGCGCCAGCTTCGGAAAAGGTGTCAATGAGCTGAAGGAGTGGGCACAGCAGAAGTTTACAGAGCTGGATGAGAAAATGAAGGCCAGAGAACTCGAACTTCGTTATGAATTGGAAAAAATAGATGTGACTATGCCGGCTGAAGAAGTGAAGACGGGTAATCTTCACCCTATCACGCAGATGAGAAACCAGCTCATTGATGTGTTTACCGGTATGGGCTTTGAGGTGGTAGACACAAAGGAAATTGAGAACGATTACTATAACTTTACGGCACTGAACACGCCGAAGGATCATCCTGCCAGAGATATGCAGGATACCTTTTATCTGTCTCCTGAATTTCTGCTTGCAACTCAAACCTCTGCGGCACAGATTCATACCATGGAGAATAAGAAGCCTCCTATCAAGATGATTGCCAGCCCCGGAAGAGTGTTCCGTTCCGATGATGATGCAACCCATTCTCCCATGTTCCATCAGATGGAAGGCCTTGTGGTTGATAAGAAGATTACGCTCTGTGACCTAAAGGGTATGCTGGATGTATTTGTAAAGAAAATATACGGAGAGGGTACTACGACAAGGCTTCGCCCTTCCTACTTCCCTTTTACGGAGCCTTCCGTGGAGGTAGATGTAAGCTGCTTCGAGTGTGGCGGCAAGGGCTGTAAGCTCTGCAAGGGAACCGGATGGATAGAGATTCTGGGTGCAGGAATCGTGAACAGAAAGGTGCTGGAAAACTGCGGCATCGACCCGGATGAATACAGCGGTCTGGCATTCGGTATCGGTATTGAACGTACTACTATGCTGAGATACGGCATCAACAATATCAAGATGTTCTATGAGTCTGATTTGCGCGTATTACAGCAGATTGATGACAACTAAGCGTCGGAATGGAGGATAAAAATGTTAGTACCTTTGAGTTGGCTGAAAGAATATGTAGATATTGATATCACACCTCAGGAACTGGAGAAGAAGCTGTTTTCCTGTGGGTTTGAGGTGGAAGAACTGATTGAAGTGGGAAAGGATATAAGCGGCGTGGTTGCCGGTCTTGTGGAGGAGTGCGAACCCATCCCCGAGACGCACCTTCATGTGTGCAGAGTGAATGCCGGTTCTCACGGCAGTTTTCAGATTTGCTGCGGTGCAGATAACGTAAAGGCAGGCGGCAGGTTCCCTGTTGCGCTGGTTGGCGCAAACGTTTATATGACAGCGAAGGATCACAAGACGGTGGAAGGAACCATGACAATCAAGAAAGGCAAGCTTCGCGGCTATGATTCCGAAGGCATGCTTTGTTCCGGCGTAGAGCTGGGTGTGACCGAGAATATGTTTCCCGGCGCAGGGTATAACGGACTTCTTGTGCTTCCGGAGGACGTGGAACCGGGTTCGGATGTGAAGCCCCTGCTTGGATTGGATGACTGGATTTTTGATATTTCCATTACTGCAAACAGACCCGACTGCCAGAGCATTCTGGGCATTGCAAGAGAGGTGGCGGCGGCCCTTGACAAAGAACTGAAAATGCCTTCTCTGGAGTACACGGCTACAGAAGCAAAGAAGGACGGCTTCCGTGTCTCGGTGGATGCGCAGGATATCTGCCCCAGATATATCGCCCACTATGTTTATGATGTGAAGATTGGAGAGTCGCCTCTTTGGATGAAGCGCAGACTTGCTCTGGTTGGACAGGATTCTATTTCCAACATCGTTGATATTACAAACTATGTCATGCTGGAGATGGGACAGCCCATGCATGCATTCGACTGCGATTATCTGGAGGGAAATGCCATCCGGGTGAGACGTGCGGGAGAGGGCGAGAAAATTGTGACGCTGGACTCTCAGGAATATACGTTGAATTCCAATAACCTTGTGATCTGCGACGGCGTAAAGCCGGTGGCTCTTGCCGGTGTTATGGGTGGCTTGAATTCCGAAATCCGTGACACCACAAAGGAGGTTATGTTCGAGTCTGCAAAATTTGCGAGAGACAATATCCGTAAGACGGCACGTGCGCTGGGAAAGAGAACCGATGCCAGCGCAAAGTATGAGAAGGGTGTAGATGAATATTCTACCGTAAATGCCATGAAGCGTGCTCTGCATCTTGTAGAAGAACTGGGCTGCGGCAAGGTGTCTTCGACCCATGTAGATGTGAATACAGGAAATTCCATTGAACCGAGAGAGATGAAGGTCAGCATCAGACGTGTGAATGATGTGCTGGGTATCGAGGTACCCCAGGAGGAAATTCTCAGAATTATGAAGAATCTGCAGTTTTCCCCTGCCATTGCCGGAGATGAACTGACCTTGCAGGTTCCCGCATATCGTGAGGATATGGATTCCTATCCCGATGTGGCGGAGGAAGTGATTCGTATGTATGGCTATGACCATGTAATTCCTACCTTCATGCCGGAGGCAGAGGTTACCATGGGTGGTCTGAACCGGAAGCAGCAGAAGGAACTGAAGCTGAAGAGAGCGTTGTGCAGCATTGGTGCGTATGAGTGCATTCACTATTCCTTCTTCTCACCCTCGGATCTGGATTTACTGTGCCTGCCGGAGGATGCACCGGAGCGCCGGGCAATCCGTATCCTGAATCCCATCAATGAGGAGCTGTCTCTGATGAGGACGACGCTTGCACCCTCCATGTTGAATGCTATTGCCAGAAACAACAAGAGAGGTAATCTGGAGGGAAGACTGTTTGAGGTCGGGAGAAGATTCATTCCGGATGACCTGCCCCTTACCGATTATCCCGACGAGCGTGAGACGCTGTGTGTCGGCATTTTCGGCGAGAAGGAGAACTTTTTCACCCTGAAGGGGATTGCGGAGAAGGTTGCGGAAACGCTGTTCCTGCAATTTGAATATCAGCCTGCACAGAAATCGTATTTACATCCTTATCAGACTGCCGTTATCACCTGCGAGGGCGTCGAAGTGGGATATCTTGGAAAGGTAGCCTACGAGGTTGCGGAGAAGCTGGATTTGAGGGGCAGTGCCTATCTTATGGAAATCGATTTGCAGCAGCTTTCACGGTGGTATGACAGAAAGGCAGCCTTTACTCCTCTGTCCAGATTCCCGGAGGAGAGCCGCGACCTGGCTCTTGTTATGGGCAAAGAGATTTCCTGCGGACAGGTGGAGAGTGTGATTATGAAATCCTGTGCCTATGTGAAGAGTATCAGACTCTTTGATGTATATGAAGGAGAGCAGATTCCGGCAGACAAGAGAAGCATGGCCTTCACAGTTGAATTTGCACCTAAGGAACAGGCATTTGAGGCTGATTCCGTGGACAAATATGTGAATAAGATCTTGAAGAATCTGAAGAATCAGCTTGATATTGAACTCAGAAGCTGAGGATGATAAGAAAATTGAAATAAGGAGCAATAAAGCAATGTTAAAGAAATATGCGTGGGAAAACTACGACGAGAAGCAGCTGAAGCAGCTGGAAAAGCTGAGTAAGGAGTACAGAGAGTTTCTGGACAACGGAAAAACCGAAAGAGAGTGTATTGATACCATTGTAAACATGATTGAGGCGGAAGGCTATCAGGAGCTGGAGAGCTTAATCAAGAGCGGAAAGAAGCCGGTAAAGGGAGACAAGGTATACAGCGTGTGGATGAACAAATCCATTGTTATGTTCCAGATTGGAAAGAAGCCCATGTCCGAGGGTATCAATATTCTGGGCGCACATATCGACAGCCCCAGACTGGATGTGAAGCAGAATCCCTTTTATGAGGATATTGACCATACCTTTGCCTACATGGATACGCATTACTACGGCGGTGTCAAGAAATACCAGTGGGTGACGCTTCCTTTGGCAATTCACGGCGTGGTTGTCAAAAAGGACGGCACTACTGTGGAACTGAATATTGGCGAGAACGAGGATGACCCCGTATTTTTTGTGTCTGACCTGCTGATTCATCTGGCAGGAGAACAGATGGAGAAAAAGGCTGCAAAGGTCATTGAGGGCGAGGCTCTTGATTTGATTGCAGGCACAAAGCCTCTTATCATTAAGGAGGAAGAGAAGAACAGCGACGAGGCCAAGGAGAAGGCAAAGAACATTGTGAAGTCCGGCGTGCTGGATATCCTGAAACAGACCTATGACATTGAGGAGGCAGATTTCCTTTCCGCAGAGCTGGAGATTGTTCCCGCCGGAAAGGCAAGGGAGTCCGGATTTGACCGCAGCATGATTCTTGCTTATGGACAGGATGACAGAGTCTGTGCATTTACTTCTTTACGTGCAATGCTGGATGTAAAAAAGGCAGACAGAACCGTCTGCTGTATTCTGGTGGATAAGGAGGAAATTGGCTCCGTAGGTGCTACGGGTATGCGCTCTCACTTCTTTGAAAATGCAGTGGCAGAGCTTATGAATCTCACCGGTGAATACAGTGAGCTGAATGTAAGAAGATGTCTGGCTCACAGCTGCATGCTTTCTTCTGATGTAAGTGCGGCCTTTGACCCCAGCTACCGCAGCTGTTTTGAACTGAGGAATGCCGCATGGCTTGGCGCGGGCATGGTATTCAATAAATTTACCGGCTCAAGAGGAAAATCCGGCTCCAACGATGCCAATGCGGAATATATGGCACATCTGCGCCAGATTATGGATGAGAAGGAGATTGCCTATCAGACCGCAGAGCTTGGCAAGGTAGATGTGGGAGGCGGCGGAACCATCGCATATATTCTTGCGTTGTATGGCATGAATGTCATCGACAGCGGTGTGCCGGTACTGAATATGCATGCGCCCTGGGAGGCTACCAGTAAGGCAGATATTTATGAGGCATATCGCGGCTACATGGCATTTGCAGAAGGAGCTTCACTTTAAATGGAATTAAGAAAATCGGATTTTTATTTCGACCTGCCCCAGGAACTGATTGCGCAGGATCCTCTGGAGGATCGTTCCTCCTCCAGACTTCTTGTTTTGGACAAGGAGAGCGGAGAGGTGTCGCATCACGTGTTCCGGGAGATTGTGGACTACTTAAATCCCGGTGATTGTCTGGTGCTGAACAATACAAAGGTCATTCCGGCAAGACTTCTGGGAGAGAGGGAAGGAACGGGAGCACATGTTGAGGTGCTTCTTTTGAAGCGCCGGGAAGCGGATGTGTGGGAAACCCTGGTAAAGCCGGGTAAAAAATGTAAACCCGGAACACGGCTTGTATTTGGAGACGGCCTGCTTGGTGCGGAGGTTCTGGAGACAGTTGAGGAGGGCAACCGCCTCATCCGTTTTGAGTACGAGGGTATCTGGGAAGAGGTGCTGGATAAGCTCGGAGAGATGCCGCTTCCGCCTTATATTACACACAAGCTGAAAGACAAAGACAGATATCAGACCGTCTACGCGAAGTATGAGGGCTCGGCAGCCGCGCCTACGGCGGGACTTCACTTTACGAAGGAGCTTCTGTCGGACATCGAGAAAAAAGGCGTGCGTATTGCTTATGTGACCCTGCACGTGGGGCTGGGTACTTTCCGGCCTGTGAAAGAGGACAATGTGTTGGAGCATCATATGCACTCTGAGTTTTATCAGGTGTCCAAAGAAGCCGCAGATTTAATCAACAGTACAAAACAGCGTGGAGGCCGTGTCATCTGCGTGGGTACCACGAGCTGCCGCACCATTGAGAGCGCAGCGGACGAAAACGGTGTTGTGAGACCCGGAAGCGGTGATACAGAAATATTTATTTATCCCGGATATCGGTTTCAGGTTCTGGACGCTCTGATTACCAATTTCCATCTTCCGGAGTCAACGCTGGTGATGCTTGTATCTGCTCTGGCGGGAAGAGAAAGAGTGCTTGCGGCCTATGAAGAGGCAATCAGAGAGCGGTATCGGTTTTTCAGCTTCGGGGATGCGATGTTTATAAAGTAAAAAGAAAGGAGAGGCCTGAAAATGGAAGAGAGAAGAAAGCACAAGAGAAGTGAGTTATCCTCCAGAATTGTCATCAAAAGGCTGGATGGAAACGGCAACAATGAGGTGTCTATCGAAATCGTGGATGTTTCCAGGACGGGAATCGGATTTGACTGCCCGGAGGTTCTGCAGATTGGAGAGGTTTATGAGGCGTATCTGACAATCTGGACAAAGGAAGTGATTCATGCATTCCTGCAGATTGTGAGAATTGAATTGAAGTCGGGCACTTATTCCTACGGTGCTGTTTTCATCGGCATGCCGGAAATGGATTCTGCGAGAATTGAAACATATCAGACTGTCAATGAAAATGCAAAGTAAGTGGAGAAAAACAGGAGTAACGGTGACGGCGGCAATTCTGCTGTTTGCACTTTATGTGCTTATCTTTGGCTTCTCGGCTCAGGATGGAGAGCAGTCCGGTTCCCTAAGCCAGTTGATTTCGGAGAAATGTGTGGAATTTTTCAATACGCTTTCCGGGAAGCATTGGAGTCAGGTGTTCATGGACAATCTGGCAGAGTATTTTGAGCATCCCATCCGTAAGTTGGCGCATTTTTCAGAATATGCCTGCATGGGGATTCTCGTCTATGTGATATGGAGTCAGTGGCTGGAAAGCGGAAAAGGCTTGTATCTGCTGACGGTACTCTGGGTGTTTGTGTCGGCTGCAGCGGATGAATTTCATCAGTATTTTGTGCCGGGACGTTATGCCAGCTTTGCCGATGTCTGCCTTGACACCTGCGGCGGAGCCTTCGGAATGCTCCTCTGTCTGCTTGGAATGAAAATAGTGCGGAAGCATGAAAAAAAACGGCATGGTAAGTGATTACCGTGCCGCTTTTTGATACAAGAATATTGGCTAATTGAGAATATGGATGCAATAGCCGGCTTCTGTCAGCAGCGAGACCGCAGTCTGCATAGAACTGTCCTCATAAAATTCCATGCGCAGGACGCCGTCCTCGGATTCCCGGTTGTGGGTGATACCGATGTTTCTGATGCTGATATTGTGCTCTGCCAGCAGAGTGACAATATGTGCAAGAGCCCCCGCCTTATCGGCAATTTCCACGGTGATGCAGAAGGCGCGCTTAATCGGGCCGCTGGAGGCGTTGATAAACGAATCACGGTAGATTCGTGCGCTGTCAAAAAAGTCGTAGATGGCATCAGCATCTCCGGCGGAAATGCTGTCTCTTGCGGCTGCGAGCGTTTCTATGTAAGCATCCAGCAGAGCTACAATATTTTCCGTATTGGTGAGGCAGATTTGCTGCCACATGACAGCGGAGGAGGAGGCGATGCGCGTAATGTCCTTGAAGCCGCCTGCAGCAACCATTTTCATGATACCGTCCTCAGAGTCAGAGTCCCGAACCAGATTGACGAGGGAGGAGGCGACAACATGGGGCAGATGGCTTATGGCAGCTGTTACGTAGTCGTGCTTCCGGTAATCCAGAACCAGTGGAATGGCCCCCATTCCTGCAACCAGCTTGCGAAAAGCCTCTGTTTTTGCGGCAGGTACGGAAGAAGTCGGGGTCAGGATATAATAGGCATTTTCCAGAAGAGAAGCCTTGGAATTGGCAAAGCCCACCCGTTCGCTGCCGGCCATGGGATGCCCGCCAATGAAGCAGTGCTCCAGTCCGGCAGCTCTGACTGCTTCATGGATGGTTGTTTTAACACTTCCCACGTCTGTCAGAGTACAGCTGTCGGAAATCACTTCCCTGACGGCGGCGAGATTGCTGTCATTTTTCTGTACGGGAGCACATAAAAATAGATAATCGCAGTCAGAGAAGCTTTTGTCGATGGCGTTTGCGGCTACATCGACGATATGCTCCGATTCTGCCAGAGAAAGGGCATCGCGGTTGATGTCGTAAGCAATAATTCTGATGTGAAAATCGTATTCCTTCAAGGCTCTGGCAATGGAACCGCCAATCAGGCCCAGACCAATAAAGCCACAGGTAAGATCGGACATAATGTTACCTCATTTCCTATATAGAATTCTGTTTCACTATACCACTTTAACGCACGAAAAACAATAGAAAGATTGTAAAGAATGAATTGACAAATAATTTATGAAAAAATAACAACGACAGCTTGTAAAAAAGAGAATTGTTTAGTAAAATAACCATATGGGAGTTTAAAAGTCCGATTCGGATTCATCAAAATACCCAAAAACTATCTATTGGAGGAATGACATATGAAAGTTTACACAACTGACAAAATCCGCAATGTGGTACTGCTGGGACATGGTGGCAGCGGAAAGACAAGTCTTGTAGAGGCTATGGCTTATCTGTCCGGCATTACATCCAGAATGGGAAAGGTTACAGACGGCAATACCCTGAGCGATTACAGCAAGGAAGAACAGAAACGTCAGTTTTCCATTAATACCTCCGTGATTCCGATTGAGTGGGGAGACGTAAAAATCAATGTGATTGATACCCCCGGTTATTTTGATTTTGTGGGAGAAGTGGAAGAAGCAGTCAGTGCGGCGGGAGCGGCAATTATTGTAGTAAACGGAAAGTCGGGTATTGAAGTCGGTACCCAGAAGGCATGGGAACTCTGCGAAAAGTATAAGCTGCCCAGAATCGTTTATGTATCCAACATGGATGTGGATAATGCTTCCTTCCGCCAGGTTGTGGAGGATATGACAAATCTCTACGGAAAGAAAATGGCACCCTTCAATCTTCCCATCCGAGAGAGTGAGAAATTTGTGGGTTATGTAAATGTGATTTCCGAGACAGGAAACCGCTGGCAGGGCAAGGAGGTTGTTCCCTGTGATGTGCCTGAGTATAACAAGGCGAATCTGCAAATCTGTCGTGATACACTGATGGAAGCGGTTGCGGAAACAAGCGAAGAGATGATGGAGCGCTATTTTGGCGGCGAAACCTTCTCGGAGTCGGAAATCAGAGCGGCTCTGCGCACAAATGTATGTGATTGCAGTATTATTCCCATGACTATGGGCTCCAACATTCTCTGCCAGGGTGTATATACGCTGTTGGATGATATTGTAAAGTATTTCCCCAGCCCGGAGAACCGTACCTGCGCGGGTATCAATATGAAGACGAACGAGATATACAATGCGGATTACGATTTCTCCAAGGCAAAATCCGCTTATATCTGGAAGACAATTGTTGACCCCTTCATTGGCAAATATTCTCTGATTAAGGTAAATTCCGGTGTGCTGAAGACGGATGATTTGATTTACAATGTTGACCGTGATATTGAGGAGAAGATTGGAAAGCTTTATGTCCTTCAGGGCAACAAGCCTATTGAGGTGCCGGAGCTGCATGCGGGAGACATCGGTGCACTGGCAAAGCTGACTGCGGCAAGAACCGGAAACAGCTTATCCACCAAGGCGACAACCATCAAGTTTGGCAAGTTTGAGATTTCCACACCCTATACATATATGCGCTACAAGCCTAAGAACAAGGCAGATGTGGATAAGATTTCCCAGGCTCTGCAGAAGATTGGACATGAGGATTTGACCATGAAGACGGTCAATGATGCGGAGAATCATCAGACATTGATTTACGGTATGGGCGATCAGCATCTGGAAATTATTGTCAGCAGGCTGTTGAATGAATACAAGGTAGAGGTGGAGTTGTCAACGCCCAAGGTGGCATACCGTGAGACCATCAAGAAACAGTCAGATGTAGAGTATAAGTATAAAAAGCAGTCGGGAGGACACGGTCAGTACGGTCATGTAAAGATGCGTTTCGGCCCCTCCGGAGATCTGGAGAAGCCTTATGTATTTGAACAGGAGGTTGTAGGCGGAGCAGTTCCGAAGAATTTCTTCCCCGCAGTGGAGAAGGGGCTGCAGGAATCTGTTGGAAGAGGGCCGATGGCGGCTTATCCTGTTGTAGGTGTAAAGGCAGTGCTCTATGACGGCTCTTATCATCCCGTAGACTCCTCGGAGCAGGCCTTCAAGATGGCTACCATCCAGGCCTTCAAGAAAGGCTTTATGGAAGCACATCCTGTGCTGTTGGAGCCGATTGCCAATTTAAAGGTAACGGTGCCCGACTCTTATACAGGTGACATTATGGGTGACCTGAATAAAAGACGAGGACGTGTACTCGGTATGAATCCTGCTGCCGGCGGAAAACAGGTTATTGAGGCGGATATTCCCATGAGCAGTCTCTTCGGTTATTGTACCGATCTGCGTTCCATGACAGGCGGCAGAGGAGAGTATTCCTATGAGTTTGCACGCTATGAGCAGGCTCCCTCCGACGTACAGGAAAAGGAGGTTGCGGCGAGAGCAGCCAAGGTTGCTGAGAGCAATGTGGAGGAATAATGCTTGACAGCATTTTAAAAACAGGCTAAAATAAGCGTTAGTTTTACAGAATGAAACCAACGCTGATGAGGAGTATTAAGAATGTCGGACTTTCAGAGAGTCGCCGGGTGGTGTGAGGCGGCAGCGAGATATTTCCAACTGGCCTCGGAGTTCCTTTCCGGAAGCGCAGGCGCGTGTGTATGGGGAGGCGGCAGATACCGTTATCTATCCAAAAGTGCATGTGTGTTTCTGATAGGCGGATATTCCAAAATTCATTTTAGACGCCTGAAAGGATGCACGTGAAGTAGAGTGGTACCACGGAACAAAGCCCTTTCGTCTCTATACAGACGAGAGGGCTATTCTATATTTAGGAGGAGAATAAAATGGCAGTACCGTACAACCATCATGAGGTGGAAGAAAAATGGCAGGCTGTGTGGGATGAGGAGAAGGCGTTTAAGACCTCCGATGATTATTCCAAGCCCAAGTATTATGCACTGGTAGAGTTTCCTTATCCTTCGGGACAGGGGCTTCATGTGGGACATCCCCGTCCCTATACCGCTCTGGATATTGTAGCCAGAAAGAGAAGAATGCAGGGCTATAATGTGCTGTATCCCATGGGCTGGGATGCATTCGGGCTTCCTACCGAGAACTATGCCATCAAGAACCACATTCATCCAAAGATTGTCACCAAAAACAATGTGGCGCGTTTTAAGAATCAGCTCCATTCCCTGGGCTATTCCTTTGACTGGGACAGAGAGATTAACACCACAGACCCTGAGTATTACAAATGGACACAATGGATTTTCTTAAAGCTTTTCAAGGCGGGTCTGGCTTATAAGACGGAGATGCCCATCAACTGGTGTACCTCCTGTAAGGTCGGCCTCGCAAACGAGGAGGTTGTAAACGGCGTCTGCGAGCGCTGTGGCTCAGAGGTAGTCCGCAAGGTAAAGAGTCAGTGGATGCTGAAGATTACCGAGTATGCAGACAAGCTGATTCAGGGGCTTGATACTGTCGATTACATTGAGCGCGTCAAGGTTTCCCAGAAGAACTGGATTGGCAAGTCCACCGGTGCGGAGGTGGATTTCTCTCTGACCGGAAAAGAAGATAAACTCCGCATTTACACCACCAGACCGGATACTCTGTTTGGTGCTACCTACATGGTAGTTTCTCCTGAACATCCTCTGATTGAGAAATACAAGGATGAGATTCAGAATTATGATGAGCTGGTTGCCTATAGAGAGCAGGCTGCCAAGAAATCTGATTTTGAGCGTACTGAACTGGCGAAGGATAAGACCGGTGTGGAAATTTCCGGTCTGACTGCCACCAACCCTGTAAACGGCAAGGAGATTCCTATCTGGATTTCCGATTATGTGTTGATGACCTACGGAACAGGAGCTATCATGGCAGTTCCTGCCCATGACGAGAGAGACTGGGATTTTGCAAAGAAGTTCGGGCTTCCTATTATTGAGGTGGTTGCGGGAAGTCCTGTCAGCGTGCAGGAGCAGGTATTTACGGATGTGGCGACCGGAACGCTGGTCAATTCCGAGTTCCTTGACGGACTGTCCGTGGAGGACGCAAAGAAGAGGATTATCGAGTATCTGGAGGAAAAAGGCATCGGCCACAGCAAGACAAACTTTAAACTTCGCGACTGGGTATTCTCCAGACAGCGATACTGGGGTGAGCCGATTCCCATTGTGAAATGTGAAAAATGCGGTTTTGTACCTCTGGATGAGAGCGAACTCCCGTTAATGCTTCCTGAGGTGGAATCCTATGAACCCACTGATAACGGAGAATCTCCTCTGGCTGCTATGGAGGAGTGGGTAAATACTACCTGTCCCTGCTGCGGCGGGCCTGCAAAGCGTGAAACGGATACCATGCCTCAGTGGGCAGGTTCTTCCTGGTATTTCCTGCGCTATACAGACCCTCACAACACCGAGGCACTGGCAAGCAAAGAGGCGTTGGAATACTGGATGCCTGTTGACTGGTACAATGGCGGCATGGAGCATACCACGCTGCACCTTCTGTACTCCAGATTCTGGCATAAGTTCCTCTATGACCAGGGTCAGGTTCCCTGTCCGGAACCTTATCAGAAGAGAACCAGCCACGGCATGATTCTCGGCTCCAACGGTGAGAAAATGTCCAAGTCCAGAGGAAATGTGGTAAATCCCGACGACATCGTGAGAGAGTACGGGGCAGATACGCTGCGTACCTATGAAATGTTTATCGGGGCCTTTGATTTAAGTGCCGCATGGAGTGAGGATGGCGTGAAGGGCTGCCGCAGATTTCTGGAGAGAGTATGGAAGCTGCAGGATATTCTGACAGATGGTGACGGTTACAGTGCGGATTTGGAGACAAAGATGCACCAGACCATCAAGAAGGTATCCTTTGATTTTGAAAATATGAAATATAACACAGCGATTGCTGCCATGATGTCCCTGATTAATGAGTTCTATAAAAAGAACGCTGTAACCAGAGGAGAGTATAAGACGCTGCTTACCCTGTTAAACCCCGTTGCGCCCCATATTACCGAGGAGCTTTGGCAGACAGCCGGATATGAGGGAAGGGTTTACCAGACCTCCTGGCCCGAGTATGACGAGGCAAAGACAGTGGAAGCACAGGTGGAAATCGGCGTTCAGGTAAACGGCAAGATGCGTGCCACCATCTCCATACCCAAGGATATGGAAAAGGATGCGGTAATTGCCGCTGCAAAAGAGGCTCTGGGCGATAAACTCACCGGAACAGTTGTGAAGGAGATTTATGTTCCCGGCAGAATTGTAAATATTGTTGCAAAATAGACAAGCTATGCAGGTTGAAAACGGAGAACTTCAGCTACAGGAAGTTCTCCGTTTTTGAATGACATATAGGTGTATGACGTCCTTTATTTCTTTGCTTTTTCCAGTATCTTGTCAATCTGCTTCAATTCTTCCTCACTGCTGTGTTTTTTGATTGCCGCAATGGCGGCGCTCATTTCCTGCGGAGTGAAGGTCAGATTCTCCTGCTTTGCCTTTTTCATCATGGGCATCAGAAACGCCATCATTTCTTTCTGGTTTTTTCCCTGCCCGTCAGCGAACATCTGTCCCAGAAACCGCAGTTTTTTTTCAGGAATGTCTTTTACAAGGGGATCCGTCATCCAGGCGGGTATTGTTTGATTTGTTTCCATAAAGCCTCCTAACTCTCTGTTTGCTTTCCTCCGAGCATTTGAAAGAGTGCGGACATATCCGTATCTCCCATTCCCGACAGGCCGGAGAGGATGTCGGCGGGATTTCCGCCTCCGTCGAAGCCGTCGGGAAACAGCTCCTGCATCATCTGTAGCATTTCCATCATTTCCTTCATACGGCTTATATTCATCAGCATATTTTTCATGTTTTCAATTTTCTTGCGCTCGTCAGGACTGCTGAAGGGAAGCAGTTCATCCAGCAGCTCCAGCGTATCGCTGTTGTCCCCCTCCAAAAGATTGAGGGAAAGAGGCTTTCCCTGCCCCAGCAGTGTTACGGAAGGGTGTGTACGGACAAGCTGCATCGTGTACTGTAATTCCAGAAATTTGATATAGACAGCAAAACTGCCCTGACTGGAGGGGGACAGTCGGGAGAGCAATATTTTCAGCATCTGAATCTTGTTTGTGGTAAAGAGGGAATCAAATGCAGTGATGAGTCCGGTTCCCTTATCCTCCATTCCTGTTGTACCGCCTTTCTGGTTCCGGTGTATGTTTTGCTGCACCGATATGTGTAACTATCTTATGTCGCTGAGGAAACGGTTATGTGCAATGTCAGGGACATGTACAATGATTTCTCCTGAAAACAGGCTCCCGAAGGAGCCTGCGTCAGTTGTCACGGAAAGCCGGCTTAGCAGCCGCAGCCATTGCCGCAGAAGCAGGAAATCAGGAGAATCCAGATAATCCAGCAGCAGCTGTCATTTCCGCCAAACAGACCATTACAGCAGCGGTCACGATCGCGGTCGCAGTCACATCCGCAGCCATGATTATTGTTGCAGAAGAAAAGCAGGATGACAATCCAAATCCAGCTGTTGCATCCACAACCACATCCGTTGTTGCGGGAGCTTACACAATCGTTGGAGCATCCACAGTTTGTAGCAGTTAAATCGCTCATTTTTTATTGCCTCCAAAGGGGTTATTTATGGTTTATTCTATGCACACCGGCATGTCAATGTTTCCCACCGGGAAAAGATTTTTTGAAGAAGAAAAAGGTACTATATCTGGATAAAAGACTTGCATAAATTCCTATATGTAGTTAGAATAGAGATATATTCCTATCTTTGACAGTTAGAAAAAGGTAAAAACCTCACAACCAGCATAAACAC
>JBJEJG010000047.1:0-68966 GCA_051877795.1 Acetatifactor sp. | reverse complement strand
CGGCGCCTGCTGCTCCATACTGCGGAATTTATACATATAAAACGGCTTATTGTGAAGCCCTACCCTTTCCTGCTTGAAAATTACAGGGCCGGGACTGCTTATCTTTACCAGAATTGCCGCAACCAGCATGATGGGCGAGGTCAACACAATACCAAAAAGGGAACCTGCAATGTCCATGATACGTTTTGCCATCATATTCCCTGTGTTCGTCAGCGGAACATAACGTATGTTAATCACCGGAAGCCCCTGCAAATCCTCCGTATAAGGCTTGCTGGGAATCAGGCTGTTGTAGTCGGGAATAAACTTGGTATGCACACCCGATTTTTCACAGGTGCTCACAATATTTTCCAGATAGTCATAGTCCTTCAAAGACAAAGTAATCGCAATCTCATCCAGCTTATTCTCCGGCAGAATAATCTCCAGATTACCGAGACTGCCCAAAACCTTCACTCCTCTGTAGGTTGTCCCCGCAGGGATGTGATTATCCAGAATCCCACATGCAACATACCCCCACTGAGGGTTGTCCGTCAGCCTGTCAATGTATTCCTCTGCCGCTCTGGAATATCCCACAAGCAGAATATGCTTCAGATTGTAGCCCTTTTTGCGAATTGTCCTAAGACCCTTGCGCAGGGCAAGCCTGAAGCAGGAAGTAAAAAACACATTAAAAATATAGAAAAAAGCCATGACCGAACGCGAGACATTGAATTCACGCACAATCATGTACAGGATAATAATCAGCGCTACAATTCCGATGGTGTTGGATTTTATAATACCATAAACTTCAAAGCGCCTTCGCATCGTCCGTCTGGGGGTATACACACCACACATATAGTATACCAACATGTAAATCGGGACGATAAACAGCAACAGCATCAGATAATCCGTCACCGGAAGCACACCAAGGCCGGGCCCGTCATTCAAAATGTAAAATTTGAAAAAATAGGCAAGCATAAAGGATGCCGCTGTAATGGCGGCATCTATTATTACCATTAATCGGTTAAATACCTTCTGATTATCCTTAATCATAATCTATACCTCGGCCGTCCTGCATTCTTATTATAAAAAAAACAAGTTATGATTTTATGAAGCCATTTCTTAATTTTTCTTAAGAATTCGGATGGTGTTTACATAAAGCTGGCCCTGAATGAACAGATAATTTTTCAGGCGAGACATTCGAAAACGCACACGACAGGCCTTTCCCCCGGCGGAAAAGAGCTTGCGGAAGCCGTCTCCGATTCCTTTCAGATATAATCCCCCCATTCCCTTTTTACAAAAGAACAGGAATTTGACAAAGAATCCGATGAAAAGAAAAGGCAGATTCCAAATCCATTGCAGAAGGGGCATGTTCTTTCCGACCACATAGATATTGTTTGCAGCGGCATGCACCGTCTTAAATTCGTTATAACGAGAACCACTGGATGCACTGCCATAGTGGATAACCTCAGCCGCCGGCTCATAATAATTTCGATAGCCGAAAATATTTGCCCGATAACCGATGTCCACATCCTCCAGATAAGCAAAATGTGCCTCGTCAAAATACCCTATCTCCTCAAAGACGGATTTTCGATAAATAGCGGCACCGCCACAAGCCGAGAATACCCGGCAGGAAGCGCTATACTGCTTTGCGGGTTTTCCCTTTCCTCTTCCGTAAGCCCAGCCCAGAACGCAATACCTGTCCCCGGCGGCATCCAGAAGCTCCGGTTTGTCCCACATAAGCATTTTTGCACTGACGGAAAAGGCATCCTCTCTCTGTTCAATCGCCTCGCAAAGCGATTTGATAAATTT
The DNA here is from genome assembly GCA_051877795.1 of Acetatifactor sp. Taxonomy (GTDB): domain Bacteria; phylum Bacillota; class Clostridia; order Lachnospirales; family Lachnospiraceae; genus Acetatifactor. The sequence goes on along the minus strand of JBJEJG010000047.1, from coordinate 67,181 downwards.
TGTTTTAACTTTCGTGTCATTATTCAATAAAATTACATAGGGAGTATCCGCCAGACGGATACCCACGTTTACGGCGTGACAAAATCCGGTATTCTCAGATAACTCCTCCACTCGAACCTGAGGAAATTGCTCCCGCAGAAGCTCCAGGCTGCCGTCCGTGGAGCCGTTATCCACGACAAGCACACTGTACTCCGGGGTTCCCGGCTCCTGAGCACACAGGGCATCGAGACAGTCCTTCAGAAATTTTATGCCGTTGTAGTTCGGAATAACAATTGTTACTTTTTCCATAGATACCTCTATTGTCACTACAGCCTTACTCTCCGTTCCGGCAGATATAAGAGCTTATATCCTGCACGACGGATTACCTTGCTCAGCTCAATGCTATAATTTATGGGATTCTCATCACCTGAAACCGCAAAATTTTCCAAAAGCTTTCTGACCTCTTCCAGTTTCCTCAGTTCTTCACGGATTTCCATATTGCGGATGTCCAGCACCTCCGCCTCCTGCGCAAGCTGTGCCCGGTGGAGATAACCGCTGTAGGAAGCAGGGAGTCCCCGGTAAAAAACTTCTCCGGATTGGGACATCCTGCCCCCGACAATCTTTCCTCCGTGAATCACCGGGCCGCCCACAGCGCCCAGCTCCGGCCGCATCTCAAAGAGATTTCCCTGATATACTACCCTGTAAAAGCCCAGATGTTCTGTATCCTCTACTTTTGCCTTCCAGCCCTTCCTGTCTGCAAAATCCTGCACAGCCCTGCGCCCCGCCTCATACGCGTAAAGCTTACTCTGCGGATTCTCCGCCGTGGAGGAGGTATGGCATCTCCAGTGATAGAGGACTTTGGGAATATGCGCGATTCTTTCCTCCTGTCCGGTCAGTTCATATGCCGCCCGGAGCACCAAATCAAAATCCTGAGCGCCGTCATACTCCTTTCTCAGCATCAGCTTTTGCAGCAGCTCCCGCTTCATCACCATAAAATGACAGATGTAATTATTTGACAAAAGTAAATCAAGGTTAAATTTTTCTTTGGAATGAGGTTCATAGTACTCTGTTCTGTCGCCATTGCACTTGTCCTCATCGGAATAAAGCAGCTGCAGCTCAATTCCGCTTCTTTTCTCCTGCTCAATCCTGACTGCCATCTCATAAAGTGCATTTTCTGTCAGCACATCATCATGGTCCAGAAGTCCCACATAATCTCCTGAGGCAAACATAAGTCCCCGATTCGTATTTTCGGCAATTCCTTCATTCGAGGGAAGCCGGAAGTATCGAATGCGGCTGTCCTGCCAGGAATCCGCCACACATTTTACGCTGTCATCGCCGGATGCGTCAGCTAGAATCAATTCCCAGTTTGGATAAGTCTGGTTCAGGACAGACTCTATCATCTCGCAAAGATACGCCTTCGGAGTACGATACGCCGGCACAAGAATCGAAAAAACAAGCTTGGAAAGCCCTGCAGCGGACTCCTCTTTCTGCTTCTGCAGCTCTCTCTCCGGCACGGGCTCCCAGCGATAGTTCGTTTGACCTGCTCCGCCAATTCGCTCCGCCACCGCGCTCAACGTGCGTTTTAGGCCATTTCTTTTCAGATAGTATACAGTTTTTTTCAGATTGGCAAAATTAATTTTTCCCATACCTTTTTCCATATGCAGAGAAGTATTATCGTGTTACAACAAGGTTCCCTACCGGGTACAGCGGCTCTGTCCGCCGATTCGGTAGGGAATCTCCATTTACATATGTGTACTTGACCGAAGCTGACTCTTCACAGTCATATCAGGCTTAAAGCTCTGCCTTCAAATCCTCTGTAAGCTGTGCCAGTCTCTCTTCCGCATCAGCAATGCTGTCACCCTTTACGCCCATGTAGAACTTAATCTTTGGCTCCGTACCGGAAGGACGTGCACAACACCACTCGTCATCAGGAAGCTCAAAATAGAGCACGTTCGACTTGGGCAGGCCGGTCTTTGTCTCGGCGCCTGTCTCCATGTCGATAACTCTGTCGGTTTCATAATCTCTGAATTTCAAAACTTTTCTTGCACCAAAGGCCTTAGGCGGATTCTGACGAAGCTTATCCATAATCTCCGCTATCTGCCTTGCACCGTCGATACCCTTCATGGTGATAGTATACTGGCTCTCCTTGTAGTAGCCGTACTTCTCATATACATCCAGCATCATATCCCAAAGGGTTTTACCCTGTTTCTTGCAGTATGCAGCCACCTCACAAAGACACATAACAGCCACGATTGCATCCTTGTCGCGCGCATGGGTACCTGCCAGACAGCCATAACTCTCCTCCAGACCAAACACATAATGATTGCTTCCGGTCTGCTCAAACAGCTTAATCTGCTCGCCGATGAACTTAAAGCCGGTCAGAACCTCAATCAGCTTAACCCCGTAGGCTGAGGTAATAGGTCTCGTCATATTGGTGGTAACAATGGTGGTTACCAGCGCAGGATTGGAAGGCATGGTGCCTGTAGCGGTCTTCTCACGAAGAATGTATTCCGCAATCAGCATGCCGGACATATTTCCGGTAAAGGAAACATACTCGCCGGTCTTTGTATCCTTTGCGTAAACACCCAGACGATCCGCATCAGGGTCAGTAGCCAGCACAATATCCGCGTCCTTCTCTTTTGCCAGTCGCAGAGCGTAGGTAAAGGCCTTCGGATCCTCAGGATTGGGATAATCAAGCGTGGTAAAGTCAGGGTCGGGATTTTCCTGCTCGGGGACCACATACACATTCTGAAAGCCCAGTTCGGACAGGACACGTCTCACCGGCACATTTCCCGTACCGCAGAGAGGAGTGTATACAATCTTGATATCCTCAGCCATCTCCCTGATGACGTCAGGATGAATAATCTGCTTCTTCAGTTCTACCATGTACTTATCATCAATTTCCCTGCCGATAATCTGATAAAGCCCAGCCGCGATGGCCGCATCCTTTTCCATGGTCTTACAATCGTGAAAATCCCTGATTGCCTTCACTTCGTCGATAATCTGCTTATCCTTCGGTGCAGTCACCTGCGCGCCGTCCTCCCAGTACACCTTATAGCCGTTATATTCGGGAGGATTATGGCTTGCAGTTACCACGATGCCTGCGGTGCAGCCCAAAGTACGGAGTGCAAAGGAAAGCTCGGGAGTCGGTCTGAGCGCGTCAAATACATATGCCTTGATACCGTTTGCTGCCAGGCATAGCCCCGCCACATCAGCAAACTCCGGAGACATTCTTCTGGAATCATATGCGATGGCAACACCCTTTTCCTGTGTACCCTGTTTTAAAATAAAGTTTGCAAGTCCCTGTGTCGCCTTGCGGACGGTATAAATATTCATGCGGTTTGTGCCTGCACCGATAATGCCGCGCAGACCACCGGTTCCGAATTCCAGTTCCTTGTAAAAACGCTCTTCAATTTCCCCTTCATTATTCCGGATAGCCAACAGTTCGTTCTTTGTATTCTGGTCAAAATAATCATCGTTCAGCCAGAAATTGAATTCATCCATGTAACCCATTTCGCTTTTCCTCATTTCTGCGCAGCTGATTTTAGAAGCAGGAGCACCCTGCTTTTCAGAAGAGTCTATGTCTGCGCCTGTACAGACTCTGCCTTTTCCCTTATTTTAGCATACGTTTTTAAATTACGCCACACAATTCTAATGATAATATCTATAGATTTCTTCCTTTTCAATATGCTCTGTCAGCGCCCGCATATCCTCCAGAAGCATCTGCCGGTTTTCCTTTGTCACCCTGTTTTCGTCAGCTGCCATTTTATCCAGCATAAATTGATTCATGCCGGGAGAATAATGAATCATATCCATATAATTGTCCAGATTACACACAATATCTGACTCATTCTGAAAAAAATACAGCTTCACATTTTCACAGTCAGGCAGTGTAGACATAAGCCGCTCCAAAATGTAAAAGCGTTCCTCCAGTTCTCCGTTCAGGTAAGCGCAATCCCACCAGAGCATGGAATAAGGCGGCAGCAGTATATAATAATCTGTGTCGGGATGACTCTGTATCTGTTCCCGCAGCAATGCCACATTCTGCTCAATCAGAGCGACCCTCTCGGAGAAATCCTTCTGAGGAACTATCGTATCAGGTCCCGCAGCATCTCTCTCATAAAACCGCATGGCCTGTTCCGCACTGAACTCTTTTCCTCTGCTCCAATTATAAGCCTGTCCTCCCGTATTGATTCTCTGGGCAGAGCAGGCCAGCATATAGGGGATTTTCTCCAGTAAAATCTCTTTGTTATACAAATAAGGCAAATCATCCAGTACAGTTTCCGTGTGCAGATATCTGGGAATGTCCTCTCCGTACAAGGTTACCTCCAGGTCTGAGCTGACAGCAAAAATGTCCAGACACCAGAACACATTTCTAAGTTCTCTTTCTTCCTGTGCCATATCCAGATAATAGTTCAAATCTGCCAGAGAGCCGGAGGCTCTGATAATTTTCAAAGTACGGCAATCGTAAGCCTCGTCCAGAAAAGAGCTGTCAAAATTCTCTGCCACGGAGGAGCCCACCAGAACACTGTCATAATCAAAATTCCGAATGGTGCCCGGCATCTGGTTATCTCTGTCGTTGAGCACCGCCTCCATATGAAAAAAGGGAGCGTGGTACTGATAAAACGGATCAAAAATCCATACGATAAGAGCTACCGCAAAAAACTGGATGAGTATCAGAATCATTAATTTTTTTAAGGATGTTTTTTTCAAAGCTTCCATACAGGGTACATTACTTCCTCTTTTATTAAATCAAGATAAAATAATCAAAAATTGAAATACAGGAATACACTGACCTGGGACAGGGAAATAAACGACCAGGTAAACAGCGTTGCCAGCCAAAAAAGTCCTGATCCCGTATGTCCCTTTTCTTCAATCCACTGTTCTGCCTTACGCCCCCGAATCAGCATAATTCCCACCGCAGACAAAAGACACATACAGAATAGGAAAAACCAGTTTAACATTCCCGGCGCCTTCATCTCCAAAAATTTAATCACAACATAATTTTCCGCAAATTGAAGTGTATTACAGACAGGGAAAAGCATCCCTCCATTTCCGGCTGTAAAAAGCTTCTGCCATAGCAGAGCCGCAGCCTCCAGTGAATCGCTCCGGAAAACGGAGAAGGACAGAGTTACAAATAAAGCTGTCATCAGCCTGTTCATCCACTCGTGGCGAAACCTCGCTTTCGGAAAAGCCGTTTCAAAGGCGGCAGCCAGACCATGCATCAGTCCCCACACCACAAAGGTCCAGTTTGCGCCGTGCCAGATTCCGCTGACAAGAAAAACAATCAGCAGATTCAGGCATTGTCTCGCTTTCCCCTTGCGGTTTCCTCCGAGCGGAAAATATATGTACTGCGACAGGAATCGGGATAAAGTCATATGCCATCTGCGCCAAAATTCCTTAACCGAGCCGGCCCGGAAGGGGGAATCAAAATTCTGTGGCAATTCGAATCCGAACATCCTTGCAATTCCCCTGGCCATATCGCAGTAACCGCTGAAATCAAAGTACAGCTCCATCATGTACCAGCAGACAGTAATCCATGCCGTAGGCGTGTCCAAGGCTGCTAAATTGGCATATTCGGCATTTACCAGTACCGCCAGTGAATCGGCCAGCAATACCTTTTTAGCCAATCCCAGAATAAACAACGTTAAGCCGTCATAAAACCACGCCCCGGAAAAGCGTCGGTTATCTCTTTTCTGAAGCTGGGGTATCAGCTCATTATGAAGCACAATGGGGCCGGCAATCAGCTGTGGGAAAAAGCTGACAAAAAATGCATAATCCAAAAAAGAATAGTGCGGCGCTGCTCCGCGGTACCGTTCAATCACAAAGGACAACTGCTGGAAGGTAAAAAAGCTGATGCCCAAAGGCAGCGCAATCTTTTCCAGCTGTATATCCGTATGCAGGAAGAAATTACAATTATCAATAAAAAAATTAAAATATTTGAAGTAAAACAAAAGCCCCAGATTACCCAGAATACCAACCACCAGCATCCACTTCCGCCATAGGCAGCTGCTGAGCCTCTGCAAACATATGCTGATAAAATAATTGAAAATCAGGCTTGCCACCAGAATCCACAGATATTGTATATTATAATATCCGTAAAACCAAAAGGACATACCTATCATAAAGCACTTGGCAAATGCAGGGTTTTCCAGCCTTTGCAGCAGAAACCATCCCAGTAGTGCCAACGGTAGAAACAATGTAATAAAGATGACCGAATTAAAAAGCATTATTTTTTCCTTTACCGCTGTATTTTCTATTCCTGTAGTTCCGAAAAATCATATGCGGAATAAATTCTCCTCAGTTTTTCAAAATATTCCACATAATTATCCTTCGTCAATTCTCCCTCTCCGGTATTCATCCATCTTAGAATTTCCGAGTTAATCCATTCCCCATAATGCAGTGCATCTGTATAATTGTCCAGATTTGAAATGATTTCAACGCGGTCATCAAAGGCATAAATATGGACATTGTCTGCCTGCAGCAGCATTTCCACCGCCGTCTGCTCTGCGCTTAACTGAGCATCCATCTGTTTTGTTCTTACCAGTGTATCCCAGTAACAAATACTGTAGGGAGGAATAAACAAATAGAAAGTAACCTCTTCATTCTCCAATGCTGTCTGCAGCACATTTTTCCGAATATTCTCTCTGATCTGATTATAGTCCTCCGGCTGGAGCAGATACGCTTCCTCCTGCTCAGCATACTCACTCCATGTCCGAAATACTTCTTCCTTTCCAAAAGCCTTATACCGGCTCCAACTCCCATATTCATCCCAGGTCGGCGTCAGTTCTCCCGCCCTGGTATAATTTACAACAGCAAGTGTTTTCGGTACAACCTCCTTATTCAGCAGATACTGCACATTGTTAAAGATTTTGTCATCGTATAAATAAGTCGGGTAGTTTTCATATTCATCCAAATCTGCCGGATAATTCAGTCTGTTGCCATCCAGGCTCCTCACGACATACTCTATGTCGTCATTGTATTTCAGAGCTCTGCGCACATTCTCGTCAACCTCCTTAAAGCTTGCCCCGGAAAAACACACTTTCACGGAGGAGGCCCCCCACAGGGCATCAAACTCTGACGTTTTAAAATTCTGCGCCATGCTTGTGCCTGTAATGATTGCATTATACGAATAGTTGCGCAGAATACCGTCATTTTGGTATCTTTCATCCTTTAAGGGATATTCAAATTTGTCAAGCGTCCGGTGATAATGCAAAAATGGGTCAATCCACGCGGTCACGCCGGCAATGAACAACAGAATTGCCGCCGTTCCGCCTACAACCATTTTGTTCCATTTATCCGCTTTCATATCTTCCCGTTCCTCTTTCGTAGACTCCAACATCAGAAATTAAAATATAGGAAGCTGGACAAGCCTGACAGGGAGAGAACCGACCAGACCAGCATTACAACACACCCCAGTGCCTTCTGCCACGTCGGTTTAAACTTCCTTTCGTAGCAGTTTTTTCCGAAAACAGCTATCGCAAAGGCCGCAGCAAGTACAATCCACATATGCAGCCCCGGTATTGCCTCACTGATTCTCTGCAAGGGGCCAAGGTGTTCTTCCAGATATGTAAATTCGATGATATCAAAGCACCCTGTCAGCCCTGCGCTGATGCCGCCGGGCTTCCACGTAAACAGATTTCTGAACAGCAAGGAGCAATCCGCCAGAGACTCCGCCCGAAAAATAATCCATGTTAAATCCACAAAAACAAAAGTCACAGCCCACGCCAGAACACGCGGCACTTTGTTCCACACCTTAGCAAAAATTCTGTTAAGAATCTGTGCAATTCCATGGACAGCTCCCCATAATATAAAGGTCCAGTTAGCGCCATGCCACAGTCCGCTGACTAAAAAAACAAGAAAAACATTTATGAAGGTTCTTACTTTTCCCTTTCTGTTACCTCCCAGAGGGAAATAAACATATTTTGTTAAAAATCGCGTCAGGGACATATGCCAGCGTTTCCAGAAATCCACAACAGACAGCGCCTTATAAGGAGAATTAAAATTAACCGGAAGCTCCATATGGAACATCCTCGCAATTCCGCAGGCCATATCGCAATATCCGCTGAAATCAAAATACAGCTGAAATGTATACAAAAGCGACACAATCAGCGTATCGGCTGCAGATAGGCTTCCCGGCGCGGCAAAGCCCCAGTCGGCTCCCAGTCCAAGCGTATCTGCAATCATCACCTTTTTAAACAGCCCTACGGAAAACAGATAGATTCCCTTTGCCATTTCTTCCTGGCTAAGCTTCTTTCTCCGCTCTTCTTTGAACTGAGGGATTAACTCCTTATGCGTCACAATGGGACCTGCGACCAGCTGCGGAAAAAAAGTCACAAACAGGGCATAATCCAAAAAGGAATACTCCCCGGTTTCTCCCCGGTAGGAATCCACCAGATAAGAAATCTGCTGAAAGGTAAAAAAACTGATACCCAGAGGCATTAAAATCTCACCCACAAAAAACGAGGTGGAAAATACAGCATTTATATTGGAAACAAAAAAACCGAAATACTTATAATAGAAAATGACACCAAGATTCCCCAGAATGCCTGTTGCCAACAGTATCTTCCGAAACCTGCCGTTCGCATCTGCCCGCTCCATCCCCTTTACAAATCCGTAATTCACAAGAACGCTTCCCAGCAAAATAAAGAGATAACTTGCGTGGAAATAGGCATAAAACCACAAAGACATGATAATCAGTCCCACTTTGGCAAGCCTTGTACATCTGAAATGATTCAACGTATAATACAGGATGAGCGCCGCCGGCAAAAATATCAATATAAAAACATATGAATTAAAAAGCATTCTGTTTACCTTCTACTGCTGTACTTTCAGGGAAAAATCGCTCCTGTCCAGAGAAAAATTCGGATTATAATATGGATCTCCGGCCTCCAGCTGCCTCTTCCACCTTTCACGAAATCTCTCAGACTCTCTGTTGTAGCGCTCCGCCTTCTCTCCGCTGTCATCCAGACCTCTGGACACGGACTCATAATGGAACAGCTCCGCAAAGGGTGTAAATACATTGAGCAGGCCTTTTTCTCTCAGCTTCAGGCAGAAATCTACATCATTCAGAGAAATGGCAAAGCCCTCATCCAGACCGCCCACCTCCTCAAAAAGACTCTTTTTAGTCAGCAGGCAGGCTCCCGTAACAGCTGTTACGTTTTGAGCATAGCAGAGACGCCCCATATAACCCAGATTCTGACGATGCTGCTTGTAATGGGTGTGCCCGGCTGTACGGTGGGCGCCCAGTCCGATAACGACACCCGCATGCTGGATGGTCTTGTCGGCATAATACAGCTTGGCGCCGACTGCTCCCACATCGTTTCTCTGTGCGTACATGAGAAGCTCTTCCATCCAGTTGACTGTAATAACCTCCGTATCATTGTTCAAAAGCAGAATATATTCGCCGGACGCATATTTCACGCCCAGATTATTCACAGCCGAATAATTAAATCCTCCTTTATAGGTAACAACCGCTATTTTATTATTTCCGCCGCACAGGATACCGCCGTCCGCAGCCGCCCGTTCTCCATCAACTTCTTTCTTTTCCGCCGTTTTCAACGCCTGCTCGTAGTCAAAGCCCAGAAGCTCCGTATAATAGTCCTTTATTTCCTTTGTGGCACTGTTATTTTCCACAATGACAATTTCATAATTATCATAGGTAGACTTTTCCATGATGGATGACACACAGCGTCTGAGATCCTCCACATGATCCTTGTTTGCAATGACAATGGAAATCTTCGGTGTACCGATAATCTGATAGCGGATGCGGAAAATCGTCTCAAAGGCTCTGGTGCTCTCAATTTTAAAGTGTTCAAAGCCATGCTTCCGCAGGTGTTCCGCCACCGCTCCCTTTGCCGCCTCGATAGCGTAGGGCTTCGCCTCAATGCCGGAGGCCACGCTGCCGGAGTGACAGCGCCAGTAATACATCAGTCTCGGCACATGAACAATTTTCCCTGCATTATCCGTCAGTCTCAGAATCATGTCGTGATCCTGACTGCCGTCATACTTGGTACGGAACAGTTCATCGCCATCCAACAATGTTCGCCGAAACACGCTGAAATGGCAGATATAATTATTGGCCCGAAGGTTATCCGGCGCATAATCCGGCTTAAAATGCATGGTCAACATATGATTGATGTCGCCGCTCTTAAAGGTGGTTTCGTCACAATAGAGATAATCCGCTCCCTGCTCGTTAATTGCCTTCACATACTCGTAAAGCACACTGGGATGCAGAATATCATCCTGATCCAACAGCCCCACATACTCTCCCGTGGCCATGGCAAGGCAGGCATTGGTATTTCCTGCAATTCCGGCATTTTTCTCCAAATGCTTATACACAATCCGGCCATTTGCCTTCTCGGCGTATTCCCTGCAGATATCGCCGATATAGCTGTGCTCCGCATCGGAACCGTCCGCCAGGCAAAGCTCCCAGTTCTGATATGTCTGATTCATAACGGAATCCAGCATTTCTATCTGAAATTCCCGCCGATTGTTCCAGAGAGGCACAAGGATACTGATTTTCACCATGTTGGGAAACACCGCCGTCCTCTCCTTTTCCGCCTGTTCAGGAGAAGGGAAGCTGTCTGTGCCAAACTGCTTCATGGCCTCCCGCTCTCGCTTTTTATAGTCTACCTTATGCAGAACGCCCCTGATGCCACCGCAGTTTTTCAGCCTGTCCTTCTGCCTGATTGCCCAGTGTACGCAATTTCTCGCAGGCTTGCTTGCCTTCCAGAGCGGATTTTTCTTGATACGGTTCAGCTTCCACTCCAGTTCCTCATTCTTCGCCTCCAGGTCAGCGATTCTCCCTGCAAGGTCGGCGCATTTCAAATGCTCCCTTTCATATGCCTCTCTGTAATCTGTCTCTTCCATATTGTTCTCCTACATTTACTGATTCTGCCTGTCATTACAGCTCCACAAAGCGGTTGCTCCAATTGACAAGCCTTCCTCCGGTAATTCGGTTACGGGCCATCATGCCGATACGATAGTTCCCCTTCGGAACAGCTTCTGCCCCCAGTTCCACCGAAAAACCGGACATGGCAACATTTGTCTGGTCGGGGAGATTTTCCTCCAAATCAGGTCGGTATTGCCCTTCCGCTGTAAGCCCAAAAACCCTGCCCTCCGTACCTGTTCCGCTTTCCAGCAGCAACATCTTTTCGTAACATGCGTTATTATCCCCCAGCACAACACTGTAGCCTGTCATTTTCCGCCCCCGGCAGTCCTCTACCCGAACCATCAGACATTCATCCTGTCTGCAGTTCGAAATATCTGTCGGCTTCAGGAAGCCTTCTGCTTTCTGAAGCTGATTTCCCGCCGTCTCATATACCGGGCGAATCCGGGTATCAAGTCCCTCCCGGTTCAGGTAAATCGAATAATACGGGTCGAGGCTCTCCAGCATCGGATGACTCCGGTACAGCTTTTCCCTCTCTTCCAAAAGTCTTGCCAGCTTCTCCGGGGATTCATCCGCCCCTCTGCTCAAAGACTCATGATGCCATGCATTTAAATCATTCACGCATACATTATAATAGCCCAGTTCATACAACCGGAAGCATAAATCTACATCGTTGAACGCTACCCGCAGTTCCTCCGAAAAGCCTCCGGCCTCCCGGAATTTTTCTGCTTCCACCATAAGGCAGGCAGCTGTCACGGCAAGAAAGTTACGGCAGCTGTTATTTGCCTTTCCGTAATAGTCTTTGTCATCCGCCTGAAATTGCAGTTTATGCACAGGCCCCATGGGAAGATTCGTAATACCCGCGTGCTGGATGCGCCCGGAGTCGGGATACAGCAGCTTTATTCCAACTGCTCCGGTGTAGGCTCTTGCCGCTCTGGCAGCCATTTCACCCACACATTCATCCCCCAGCACCACATCATCGTTCAAAAACAGCAGCAGCTCTCCCTTTGCCTCTTTTGCTCCCATATTACACATACGCGAGAAATTAAACTCCATGGGCTCATAAAAATATCTGATTGGAAGCTCTCTGCCATTCATTTTCAGGCATCCCGCTTCCTGTATCATACTCTCGATTTTTGCTTTGTTCTCCGGCCTGCTGCCATTGTCCACAAGCAGAATCTCACAGGGAATATCCGCACATGCCGTTCTGACGCCCTCCACACACTGCCTCAGAATATCCGGCTGATCCTTAGAAGGAATTATCACTGACACCACTGGCTTATGCGCACTCTCAACAGCTGCAAAATTCTCAAAAAAGCCGGTTAGCAGTCTCTGTCTCCGCGCGTGCAGATAATCGGATTTCTCCAAGAACCGCCTCTGCATTTTCTCCGTCTGCGCGTGAAATAAAATCTGAGGAATATGTGCCACGGAGCGACTTCCCTTTTCATATCCTCCGCTGACACAGTCGTGCAGCCATCTCTCATAGGCATCGAGGTCTGTTACCCGGTAAAACTCTTCTTCGTCCTTCGGCCCGAAAAGCTGCTGCCACCGTCCGGGATAAACAGCCGCATAGTTTTCGCGCAGCTTCTGCCAGTGCTCTCGCCTGACTGCCACGAGGCTGCCGAAATACAGACTGCTGTCCAGGAAGTCGGGAGACCAATCCGGCTTGAACCAGGGCCGGTCTGCCTTTCCGTTTGCATCAAGTACATCCTCATCCCCATAAACCACAAAAGCATCTGAGTTCTCATTAAAATAACGTGCGATACTTTTTCTGGCATAATCAGTCAGCTTGCCATCTGCGGCACAAATCAGCACAAAGTCATTGTCGCCTCCCACACCGTCCTCACAGCCTTCTCCACGCCATCGCCGCTCCTGTTCCCTCAGCCAGTCTGCATAGCTTACCTTGCTGTCTGCCAGGCGCTTTTCATATCTCTTATTCTCTTTTTCTGTCAGCACCTGCTTTACCAGACCCTTAATACTCAAATCCGCTCTCCGTAAATTACATTTGTTATTAAATTATTTTCTTTACCGCATTTGCCATATCCTGTGCCATAGCAAGGGGCAGACGCACAATCTCCATCCGCACATAAAGTATGTTTTCCGGCAGACGGTTCAGTTCACTCAAAACAATATTGATATTGGGATCCTCCGTAGGGAATATAAGCGTTGCAGGCTTTGCAATGCGCCCGTTTACCAGAAGCACCTTCTTTTTCTCAAAAGGCACTGCCTCTCCGTTAAAGGTCATCTCCTCTATCCGCACCATACAGCTTGTAAAGGCCGGATCAATCCGCAAAATCTGTACATCGCCGCTCACCAGCAGCTCCATCTCTATCAGATTCTCTCCCTGATAGGCCTCCCTGACAAAATAGGAGTTCTCCTCGCTGCAGCCGTTTCCTCTGTCCTCATAAACCTGAACACGATTGATATCTTCGGAATCCCTGTATTTATCAATCCACTTCTGTGGAACCATCATGCGGCCACCGATACGTTCCCGCAGCTCCGCCATTGACATCCGGTTCCCGGTGACGAACTTCTGAAAATCTCTCTCCTGCTCCCTGAAGTTCTCCGCATCCTCTTCCGTAATTCCAAGCTCTTCCAATATCAAATCCAGGTTTAATTTATTTCGTTTTTCATCCTCCAATAGATAGCAATAGATAGCCCGGAATGCCAGTTCCTTTATATCCATGGGCTTCCCAAAAGTCCACTCATAATCAATCAGGGTCCATCTGTCTTTATTGACCAGAATATTGGCAAAAATCAAGTCAAAGTCAGCCACTGGAAATTCACTGTTGTAGCCGGTGCGTTCCACGTACTCTCTGAAATATTGATGGAAGCCGTCAAGGTCATTCCTCTCAAGACACTTGTCCATAAGCTCTGACAGAGGAGCTCCCTGTACGAATTCAAATTCCGCAAAAAGTGCCTCGCCCTGTTCCACCAGTCTGCACCTGTTGATTTCCAGATTGCCGCCCTTGTACCGCTCCAGCAGATTCTCATAAGCCACGGCCATGCCGCGTACATGTTCCCTTGCCGCATCTCCCAACGGATATTTTCTCACCGCGACTTTTCCGCTGCTGTCTCTGCTGATTTCGGTTCTAATGGTATATTCCGGCGCCCTGTCATTGGAATATTTCACAAATTTTACGTCGAAGGGTTTTCCGATTACTGCCACAAAGGAATTGGAAAAGACGGAGAAAAGACCGTCCTCCACCACACCGTCAAAGGCGTTTTTCTCGTCAAAGAGCAGCATTCTGTCCCTGTCAAAATTTCTCCGGTTATTGGACAGCTCCCCTTTTCCCGGCAGATATGCATCACTGTACAGCGTCGTCATAAACTTATAGTCCGGATAAGGATAATAAAAACAGTACTCCTGTACCTTACAGCCTTTAAAGATTTTTTCCAGACCTCTTCTGCTGAAGGTTCGCACTCCGCCACCCTCCGCATAATTCTCGATACCGGAAAAGTAAGTTCCGAGATGATCCTCCTTACAGCCTGCAAAGTACTTCATTCCATACTTGTTTTCAATGGCAATGATAATTCTTCCGCCCTCTGCCAGATGCGGCATAAGAATTTTCAGAAAATCCTGAAAAGGCGTATCGCCTCCGATATAGCTCTGACCGTACTCAAATACGCCTATCAGACAGATATAGTCAAAATCTGCCGGAAGGTCAGGCTCAATGTCCTTAAAATTCCCCACATGAATCGTCACATTGTCACACTCGCTGTGCCGATAGGCATTTATCATGCTGCGCTTCTTCGATAAATCTACGCAGGTGACGCTTCCCGCTTTTCTCGCCAAGGCGCCGGTAATGGCTCCGCAGCCGCTGCCCACCTCCAGAACCCTGTCACTCTTTTTCATGGGAATCCAGTCCACAATATTTTCTCTCAGGGGAGAAAGATGATAGAGAATCGGCCAGCTTCCGCGCTCTTCAATGACTCCCGCATATTCTACGGGAGACAGATTCTTCACAATATCCAGAATTTCATCCTCCACCGTGCCGTCACAGTAGAGATCTTCACCGGGATATTTGCTGTAATCTAATTCAATTTTGCCGATTTTCTCTGCCATAAACTGTCCCCTTCTTTATTCTTCACATTTCTTAGTCGTGCCCTTGGCATCCTTAACAAAGCTTCACATCCCTGACCTGCACCACAGAATCCATATCATAATACCCCACTGTATTCTTGTCCGAAACCACCGTGATGTTCAGGACGTCGTAAAGTCTGTGATAGACCTCAAAGGTATCACCGTTATAACCGGTCACTCCCAGAGAAATCAGATATTCTCCTCCCTGCAGGCTCATCTTCTGGGTAAACGTAATTTCCTTCATCTGTCCCGGCTCCACACTCTCCAGAAACGCTTTTTCAATCATGGAATTGGTTCCGGTAATCTCTGTTCCGATGGCATTTTTAAAGGAAAATGCAAAAATAGGGGCCGGGACATGATCTGTAAAACGCACCTTCATATGAAGGGTGAATGTGCTGCCCTTGATAACCGCGGTCGTGCGGACTCCCCTGTCATCTGTCACATAATATTCCAGTATCTGCGCCTGCTTTGTGCCGTATTCCAATGCCGAAGGATTTTTCTCCTGAGTGCCGTATGCGGTGCTCTCCGCTGCCCTGCGCAGTTCACCGTCGTCCACCAGACGGCTTTCCTCCGGCTCATCCGGCACCTCATACTGCCCCACCAGAACACGCTTGTAGGCATCTATCATCTCTTTCGGAGTGCCTTCTCCGAGAAGATTCCCCTGATTCAGCAGAAATACCCTGTCACAGTATTTACTGATGCTGCTCAAATCATGGCTGACAAAAACGATTGTTTTCCCCAGCTTTTTAAATTCCTCAAACTTATGATAACATTTTGCCTGGAAAAACACATCCCCCACAGACAACGCCTCATCCACAATCAGGATTTCCGGCTCAATATTGATTGCAACAGCAAAGGCAAGACGCACAAACATACCGCTGGAATAGGTCTTTACCGGCTGATACACATAATCCCCGATATCCGCAAATTCCAGAATCTCCGGCAGCTTTGCATCAATTTCCTTTTCCGAAAAGCCCATCATGGTACCGTTCAGGTACACATTCTCAATACCATTGTACTCCTGATTAAAGCCGGCACCCAGCTCCAGCAGGGCAGAAATCCTGCCGTCTACATTTACCTCTCCCGAGGTAGGGTTCAGAACACCGGTGATGATTTTTAAAATAGTGGATTTTCCCGAACCGTTGGTGCCGATAATTCCCACCGTCTCGCCCTTATAGATATTCAGGCTTACACCGTTTAAGGCATAATGCAGCTTGTGATTCCGTTTTTTACCCATACCGAAAGCCTCCAGCATGCGGTCTCTGGGCTTATCATACAGCTTATAAATTTTTACAACATTCTTTACCTCGATTGCAGGGATTTCCACTTCCTGAACCTTCATCACTTTTTCTTCCATACAATTCCTTATTCATTTTCTTTGATGCAAACCACAGAGTTCTTTCCATACCAGGTGGCGATAGCACGATTGGGTTCCGCGTCGGGATTATCGGAAAGTTCTCCCACACACAAAAACCATGGTTTAAACACATATGGCTTCACTGTTATGTCCGTCCCTTCACCCTTTAAAGCTTCCACTCTTTCCAGATATTCCTGGTAGAAATTATACGCCTCTCCGGTATGTATATAATAGTAGGCACCGTAAGCCGAATAGCTTCCTGCCTGATTGGAGGTCAGCGAGAAAATCAGAAGCATTGCAGCTCCCACCAGCGGATAAAACCACCATACGCAAGGTCTTCTCTGCTCGTCCGACCTTTTTCCCTTCCTCTTTAAATGCTTTTCCAGATAACCGAGCCAATATATTTCATTGAAAAGAAGCAGCAGCTGGAACGTGATTTTAACTGCATTCAATACTCTGGAAAGATCCACACCTCCCAATGCATACAAACCGGGTGTAAAGCCTGTTGCATACAGGCAGAAGGACCAGAGCAGAACAAGACCGGGAAAACGGAAAGCAAAATCCGTTCTCTTTACAATATACCAGATCAAAGGCGCCAACAGTATCATTACTGCCAGAGTAATCAATCCGGTGAAGGGAACTGCATAGCGAACTGCTTCCACAAAGGAATTCAAAACCGCAGCAACAGCATTCCCCTTTATCCCTCCCTCTCCCAGAACCGTTTTGCGCACGTTGTTGCCCGGCGCAGACACATTGATGTAAAACGCAAGACAATAGACCGCCAGAGAAGGTATCAGCAAAAATGTCCTCTTGCTTCGAAGCAGAATGCCTATTGCAATACAGGAAAGTCCGAACAGGATTCCCTGCAGAGCCGTTACATAATTCGCGCCACCTGCGAGCACTGCTCCGAGCAGTGACCAGACTAATAAAAAAGCAGTAGCAGGCTTCGGCTTTCCCGTGAGTAACCTAATCCATGCAGCAGCCAGCAGAAGCAGAAAAGAATGCATTCCCACATAATGCAGACCACCATTATGCCAATAGAATCCCATCTGAGCCGAATATATCAGCATTAAAACCATAGCAGAAGCAAACGCTGACAGTGCGATTCCGGCAGGACGTTCCGCCCGGAACAGACAGGAGACTAACGTTCTCATAAACACGTAAACCGAAACCGCAAGAATTACTATCAGGAAAACAGGCCCCAGAAAATAGAACCGGTCTCCCCATATCATAGGCTCCAGAGACATGAAAAAAACGGAAGAAAAGGTCCCCTGAAAGGCAAACCACTCTGTTCTCACGCCAAACAGCGCCCCTTTTAAAGCACTTAGCAGACTATAGTCTTCCGCCAAAAAGTTCTTTACAATACCGGCGTACATGTAGTCATCATACCAGGGAACCGCATACATGGCCAGTCTCAGCAATGGCACCAGCGTGATAATCAGCAAAAATACCGCACCTGCAGCCGTAAGCCATATACCCGGTCTCCAGAACAATAATCGGGAACACTTCTCTCTCTTTTCCAACTCCGTTTTCTCCAATCCGATGTCTCTTCTATACATTTATCTGCAGATATTTCCTTACAACACATCCGCGAAATGAACCTTCAGCCTCTTAAAGACAGCCGCACCCAGACCAAACAGCACCACAGTCACAATCCAGAAATACATGGTAGAGAAGAAATCCTGCCAGAACCACTCTCTTTCATAAATTGCACTTCGATAACCGTTCACAATATATACCAGCGGATTCAGTTTTAAGATAATCATCCATTTTCCGCTGACATCATTGATATTCCACAAAATGGGCGTCGCCCACATGCCAATCTGCAGGGCGATGTTGATAATCTGGGACAAATCCTTAAAAAACACCACAATGGAGCAGGTGGTATAGCACAGTGCCAGTACAAAAATAAACAGGCAGGCACTGTAATAAAAAATCTGCAGTGTATAAACCGTGGGATAATACCCGTAAATTGCTGCCACCACTAACAGTACACACACAAAAAACACATGGATAAAAGTGGCGGCAATAATTTTGATAATGGGAAGAATGCTGATTTTAAACACAACCTTCTTCACCAGATAATTATACTCCAGCAGCGCATTTGTGCCGTTATTCAGCGCCTCGCTGAAATAGAACCAGGGTACAAGCCCCGCCGTCAAAAACAGGACAAAGGGAATTCCCTCTTCCCCTCTGCTGACCGTGTTTCCCATAATCTTGTCAAACACAATATAGTACATGGCAACCGTTACCACCGGCTGAACCATGGCCCAGACAGCCCCCATATAGGAGCCGGCATACCGCTTCTTAAAATCATTCTTTGCCAGCTTCCATATCAGATGCCTGTTTTGAAAAAGCTCTACCGGAAGCGTTGTAAACTTGTCGTACCACTTTGCAAATATGATGCAGGCAGCAAAAATCACCAGGCAGGAGATAAGCTTCTTCACCAACTCCTCTCTGGGGTTCGCACTGGGGCCCGGATTTTGATGGACAATAATGATGACTGCCATCAAAAGTCCCATAAGTGAAAAAATGGTAATTCCGGCTTTTTTACTGATTCCGCCTTTTCGGGTTTTCTTCATGCGTCAATTCCTCTTACTGCTTTTTCAGGCTGTCAATTCCGCCCCATTTTGTATCTCTCTCGGAGAAAATCAATTCCATTCCCTCCGGGATAGGCCACTTGATTCCAATGGCAGGGTCATTGTAAATAATTCCGCCCTCATCACCGGGATGATAAAAGTCTGTCACCTTGTAAAAGAACTCCGCATAATCAGACAACACCAGAAAACCATGTGCAAAGTTTTTGGGAACATAAAATTGCTTCTTATTCTCCTCAGACAGGATAACACCGTGCCACTGTCCGTAGGTGGGAGAGCCCTTGCGCAAATCCACTGCCACATCAAACACTTCTCCCCGGATAACCCTCACAAGCTTTGCCTGAGGATGTTCAATCTGAAAATGAAGGCCTCGAAGCACTCCCTTTTTGGAAGCAGACTGGTTGTCCTGCACAAAAATATCGGAGATTCCGGCTGCCTTGTAGTCCTCATACTGATAGGTCTCACAGAAATATCCTCTGGCATCCCCGAAAACAGTAGGGGTGATGACCTTCAGTCCCTCAATTTCACATGTTTCAATCGTAATCTTTCCCATTTATTCAAAGCCCTTTCCTTTTCATTCTTACGTTCAGCTGCGGCATTCGCCCACTTGAAAAATCTTGCAGGCATAGTTTTCTCTCCCGGAAAACACATGGCTGAACTAGTAGCCTATATAGCTTATATTCATATCCACATTGCCGGAGATTCCGTCAATTTTACCTTTAGAGGTATACTGCCACATCTGATAATATCCCTGATACAGCGGAACGCTTCGATACTCTGCCAGCCAGATACAGTAATTCTCCAGACGATTTGTGTACAGATTATTGTTGTACCAGTTCCGGCTTGCATAAACGCCTGCCTCATAGCCTGCATTTTCGATAGTGCGGCAGAATGCTTCACACACAAGAGTTCTGGTCTCCGGATCAAGCCCGTCAGCCCTGCCGTTTCCGCCTGCACCTTCCGTATCAATAAAAACGGGATAATCAATTTTGTATTCCCGAATCAGGCTTAAAACCACCGAAGCCTCTTCCACTGCCTCAACCTCATTGACTGCCTGTGTAAAGAAATAAATGCCCACAGGCATACCGCTGGCGGCAGCGCCCTTCATATTTGCGGCAAAATACGGGTCCTCCACCAGGCTTCCCGTGACTGCACCCCTGTATCCTGCCCGGACAATGGCATATTCCACACCGGCATTTTTCACCTTATCCCAGTCAATCTCACCATTCCATTTGGAGACGTCAATGCCGACTCTCGAATTTGCAGTGGTAGCTTGAAGCTTCTGTATCTCCGTCTTATCCGCATCGGCAAGCGCATCTGCCACGCCTGTATCCTCAGCCTCAGCGTCTATCTCCTCCTCCGTCTTCACGAGCAGAGAGATATCCTCGATGGCAACATACTCCACCTTGTCCTTGACCCGTACCTTTGTCTCATTCAGCGGCACACTATAGCCGCTGATGGGAAGCAGCTCCACATAGTATTCTCCTGCTGACAGGTCTCCGATATAAATTACGCCGTCCTTGTCAAGATCTTTATATTCCCCAAGACCCTGCAGCTTCACATAAAAGCTTTCTCCCGCCACAGGTTCGCCGGAGCTGTCCACAATCTGAATACGCAAATCCTTCTCGACGGAAGTCACCACAAGAGACAGGCGGGCTGCATTCCTTGCGGCTTCCAGAATGGGGTTTTCCTCCGGGTCAAAAAAGCTGTTGTCCCGCAGAAAAGCCGACAAATCATCTCCAATCTGTCCGTTTTCCTGTAAGCCTTCCCCACTCTCCGAGCTCTCTGCAGCCGACTGCTGTGAGTTCAGAGCAGCTGTCGCGGGAGGCTTCTTACCGCTTCCGGCATTCCGGTTATTGTATACCACCAGAAGCCCTACCAGCAAAATTGCCGCCAAAGAAGACAAAATTGCCATTCTTCGCAACTTAGAGTCCATTTGCTACCTCTACCAGATATTTTCCGTAGTTTGTTTTCATCAAAGGCTCTGCCAGCTTTAAAAGCTGTTCCTTATCGATGAACCCTCTCTTGAATGCAATTTCCTCAATACAGGAGATATAAAGCCCCTGACGCTTCTGGAAAGCGGCCACAAAATCAGATGCATCCAGAAGCGCATCGTGATTTCCGGTGTCAAGCCACGCAAAACCACGTCCCAGTGTCTCCACACGCAGTGTACCGCGCTGCAGATATTCATTGTTCACAGAGGTAATTTCAATCTCTCCTCTTGCAGAGGGCTTAACATTTTTAGCAATTTCAACCACATCATTGTCATAGAAATAGAGCCCGGGAACCGCATAATTACTCTTGGGATGCTCCGGTTTCTCCTCAATGGAAAGTGCTTTTCCGGTCTCGTCAAACTCAACTACACCGTATTCTCTGGGGTCACGCACATAATAGCCGAAAATAGTTGCACCGCTCTCTCTGGCTGCCACCTCTCTTAACACCCTGGAAAAGCTCTGCCCATAGAAAATATTATCGCCCAGCACCAGAGCCACCCTGTCATTTCCGATAAACCTTTCTCCAATGATAAAGGCATCTGCCAGACCTCTCGGTGATTCCTGCACCGCGTAGGAAAGCTCCATTCCCAACTGATGCCCGTCTCCCAGAAGTTCTCTGAACACAGGCAAATCCCTGGGAGTGGAAATAATCAATATCTCACGGATACCCGCCAACATCAGAGTAGACAGCGGATAGTAAATCATAGGCTTGTCATATACCGGCATAATCTGCTTGGAAATAGCCTTTGTCAACGGATAGAGTCTGGTTCCCGAACCGCCCGCAAGAATAATTCCCTTCATAAAATAAACCTCCTTTTTTCTTACCTCTTTGCACGCCGAATGGGAACGACATCCATCGTTCCCATTGATAGGCTTTTTTCTTTACTTTTCGTACATCTCGGCATAATACTTCTGATAGTCGCCGCTGGTCACATTCTTCATCCAATCCTCATGCTCAAAGAACCATTGAATCGTCTTTTTGATGCCCTCTTTAAACATCGTCTCCGGTTCCCAGCCAATCTCTTTCTTGATTTTGTCCGGTGCAATTGCATACCTCCGGTCATGCCCCTTCCTGTCTTCCACGTAGGTTATCAGGTCGGTAGTCACATACGCCTTTCTGGGGTCACTCTCCGGCAGCATTTCCTGTAATGTCTCTATGATGATGTGGATAATCTCAATGTTCTGTTTTTCATTGTGCCCGCCGATATTGTAGGTTTCGAAAAGCCTTCCCTTCTCCTGCACCATATCGATAGCCTTGGCGTGATCCTCCACATACAGCCAGTCGCGGACATTCTTTCCGTCCCCATACACCGGCAGCTTCTTGCCCTGCAATGCATTGTTGATAATCAACGGAATCAGCTTCTCCGGGAACTGATAAGGCCCATAATTATTGGAGCAATTCGTAATATTCGCCGGGAAATGATAGGTATCCATATATGCCTTTACCAGCATATCCGAGCTTGCCTTGCTTGCGGAATATGGGCTGTGAGGGTCGTAAGGCGTTGTCTCATAGAAAAAGGCATTGTCATCATCAGGCAAAGAACCGTATACCTCATCTGTAGACACATGGAGGAATTTCTTTCCCTCCTTGAAGCTGCCGTCCGGAAGCTCCCAGGCTGCCTTTGCGCAATTCAGCATCACGGCGGTTCCCAAAACGTTGGTCTGCACAAACACCTCCGGATTTCGGATGCTTCTGTCCACATGACTCTCCGCAGCAAAATGTACTACTCTGTCAATATCGTTCTCCGCAAAAATTTTTGTGATTGCTTCCTTGTCACAGATATCCGCCTTCACGAAGGTATAGTTCGGTCTGCCCTCAATATCCTTCAGATTTTCCAGATTTCCTGCATAAGTCAGCACATCCACATTAATGATACGGATTTCATCACCATACTTTTTAAACATATAGTGGATATAATTGGAGCCGATAAAACCGGCGCCGCCTGTTACCAGATAAGTTCTCATCGTCTTCTCCTTAGCCTCATAGTTTTTGAACAAGCCTGAACATATTTCTATCTTACCACATTCTTTCCAACATTCCAAACGGTTTATTCTTAATACCCCAGATAGCTGATATTCATATCCACATTACCGCTGATGCCGGTAACGCTTCCCGTCGACCTGTACTGCCATAAATCGTAACGACCGGTATAGGTCGGTGTTGCGGCATACTGTGCAAGCCAAATCTTGTAGGCGCTCAAAGAGCTGGCATCTATCTTGGTCTCCAGCCAGGTCTTGTTTGCATAAACACCGGCTGTATAGCCTGCGTTCTGAATGGTCTGACAAAATGCCTTGCAGACTGCCGTTCTGGTCTCCTTGCTGATGGAATCCGCACGTCCGCCGCTGGGCTCCACATCCAGGAAAATCGGATAAGAAATCTTGTAATTCTTTACCTTCTCCAGAACCATGGAAGCCTCTTCCACAGCCTCTCTTTCATCTATTGCCTGCGTGAAGAAGTATACGCCCACCTTCAGGCCTGCCGCAGTTGCCCCCTTAATGTTGGAAGCATACTTGGGGTCTTCAATCAGACTTCCCTGAGAAGATCCTCTGTAACCGCATCTGATGATTACATACTCAATACCTGAGTTTTTCACCGCTGTCCAGTCGATGGTTCCGTTCCATTTAGATACATCAATTCCTCTTGTACCGCTTCCTGTCACCAGAGAACCGTCGCTCGCGAAATTATACTTTGCTCCCTGAATAACCTGTTCACCGGTTACCTTGTTACCGTCCGCCGTAAAGAAATATACCTTTCCGTCCAGAGTCTGCCAGCCCGAATACTTGGTTGCTCCCTTGGTATAAAACTTATCATAGGTGTAATAGTCGGCGTAGGTTGCCTCCCTGTAGGTGCCGTTATCATTGACATAAAGCTGATTTCCCTTGCTGTCCTTTAAGCGGGTCGTTGTATCGTACTTTGGATGATTCTTGACCGTTACCGTACAGCTTGCGGACACCTCTTCCCCGTTCTCCGTATACTTTACGGTAATGGTACAGCTTCCCGCCTTGACACCGGTAATCGTGACTGCTCTCTTGTTCACGGATACCGTGGCTATGCCGGTGTCGGAGGATTCTGCTGTCACAACAGGGTCTGAAGCAGTTGCATTTTCAATCGTCGCATTTATGGTGACAGGCTCAGAAATAAACACCGTTGTGGATGTTTTATCCAGGGTTATTTTTTTATTTCCCACTACTGTTACGGAAAGCTTTCCGCTTGCCGTCGCATTGTTTGCCCCCGTCGCATTCACCCAGATTTCTGTACTTCCTGCCTTGACGCCGGTTACCGTAATTTTTCCGTCATTTCCTATCGAGGCCGTTGCAACAGAAGCATCTGCCGACCCTGCAGTCCAACCAGTCGCACCAAAACCGGAAACGGAGGCCGCCGCAGTTGCGGAACTGCCAACACGTACCGAAACAGAGCCGGGATTGAAGCTGATTGTTCCTACAATCGGAGTCGCCGTAGGAGCAGGCGTCGGGGTGGATGGTGCCGGTGTCGGTGTGGGATTGTCACCGGGGGTGACCGTTCCACTCATCCTCATAAAGCTCTTATTTAATACAAGCGTCAGCGGATCGGGAATATCACTCTTGGAAATCTCATTGTAGGTAGCATCAATAATCTTACTGTCCACCCATGTCACCGTATCCTTCAGCGTGGATTCCACCGTCGTCTCATTCTTCTTTGTATCTTCCTTTGAGACATTAATCTCAGACTCTGCCTTTACCTCGTTTGCCACATCTACCTTCTGATATGCAATATCCTTCTTTACCTCAACCGTTTCGGAAGCTGTACTGATAACATAGTCCGCATACTTGGAATCAGTCAGTTCCTCCATGGCAACCTTGTAGGTGCCGGGCGTAATATCCTTCTTGTAGATAATACCGTCCATGTCGTCATCAGACCAGATAGAGGTATTTCCGCCGGGATCCGTCACAGTCACCGCAAAGGGAACATTCGCCACCAGTTTGTCCGTTTTCTTGTTAATAAACTTGACCTTCAGATCCTTCTGAATCGAGGTCATGGACAGAGAAACCGTAACTTCCCTCTCGTAAGTCTTCTCTTCATAGTTTTTCTCTTCCTCAGCAATCACAGTGGATGCAGCCGCAATTCTCGCCAGCTGCGCGTCAGCAACCGCCAGAAGTCCCGCCTCGCCGATGGTAGTTATCCCATCCAGCTGCTTACCGACATTCACGAAATCAGATACCTGATTATTCACAATTCTGGAGCTGACAAAAACACTGCCGGTCACCAGTGCCAAAATCAGAACCCCCACACCGGTTGCCATAATAACACGATCCATGGCACTCATACGGCAGAAACCCTTCTGCAGCTTTTTGAAGAAGCCTGGCTTCTTCTGTCCGGCGTTTCTTTGCTTTTTCACAGAAGCATAAGCTTCCTCACCGGCATATGTCTCCCCTTCATAAAGGGCATCCTCCCCCGTATACTGCGCCTGCTCATAATATTCGCCGTCATCATCGGTTTCCTCTGCATAAGAGACTTCATCTTCCGAAGATTCTTCTGCATAGTATTCTTCCGGAACAGTTTCCTCTTCTGCGTAGTACTCTCCGCCTTCTTCGGTCTCCCCGGCGTAGTAAGCTTCACCCTCATCAGGCTCCTCAGCATAGTACTCCCCGCCCACGGCAGTCTCCTCAGCGTAATATTCTTCGCCCTCACCGGATTCCTCCCCGGCGTAAGATTCTTCGCCTTCTATGCCTTCCTCGTAATATTCACCGGCCGCATCCATGTCCTCGGACTCAGCATAGTACCCACCTTCTTCATCCTCTGCATCCTGATCGGCACTGTCCCAATCATATTCGCTCTCGTCATAGCCTTCCCACTCCTGCTCGGGCCTTTTTGTATGATTGAACAATCTCTTCATTTTAAAATATCCTTTCTACTCTCCCAAAATCTGCCGGGATTTTGCTCCGCAGAATACTCCAATTTAACAATTCCGTAACATTATAGCATTGCCGGCGTCGTACTTCAAGTTTTAATGCCATTTCTTCATAATTTCTTAAATCTTTTTAAAATCTCTTTAAATCGCCCTGATAATGTGGACTTTAAATCCGCATAATAGTAAAATATATCTTGTCAGGATAACGCGCGGCGGAATCGGGACAAAGCACAAAAACCATGCATTCAGCACAGAAACGGAGAACAATATGAAAAAAATGAACGACTCTGCGGAGCAGCATGTCCAGCCTTCCCATCATATACCGGATGTGGATATTATTGATTTGGAAGATGGTGGAAAAGAGTCCTCGGAACCCGGATTTCCTTCGGATGACCCGGCAGGCGAATCTACAAAAGAGTCAGTCGCGGAAGCCACCGGGAAGCGCTTTCGCATCAATATGCACATTGTCCTTTTGATAGCGGTCATTCTTTTCTTTGCAGGAATTATTTACAGATTTATGAACTGGGGAGAATTTATTGACCTGAATGAAATCTTTCAGGACGGAGAGGGAACCTATGAAGACACCTACGACGAAATGCTCCCGCTGATGAACGCTGATGGAGAGAGAATTACTCCCGACTACAGCGACGGACTGACCATTGTCGCTTTCGGAAATGCCCCTTTTGCAGATGACAGGGATTCCGAGGATGGGCTTGCAAATATAATTGCAAGAGAAGCGGACGCCACCGTGTACAACTGCTCTATCAGCGGCAGCTACATGGCAGCGCAGTCAGAAATCTTTGATGCCGATGAAAATCCCATGGATGCCTACACCCTATACTGGCTGGCAACGATTGCCTCCGGCGTTAATCTGGACAATCATTTCATCAACGCCGCAAAGGTTCTGGGGGACGCCACTCCGCCCGATGCCCAGGAGGCGCATGACACTCTGACCTCCATCGACTTTAATGAGGTGGATGTCATTACCATTATGTACGACGCTACGGATTATCTGCTGGGCCACGACATGTATAATTTTGACAAGACTACAGACATTACGCAGTTTGCCGGAAACCTGGAAGCGAGCATTGAGCTTCTTCAGAAGGCATACCCTCATATCCGCATTATTGTCATGGGGCCCGCCTACGCCTACGGTATTGATGAAAATGGGAAATATGTCAGCAGTGATATTCAGCGCTACGGTCAGGATGTGCTTTCTGTTTATTCCATTATGGAATGGAACGCCTGCGCCTCCAGAAGCGTTACCTTCGTGGATCATCTCTACGGCACCATCACAGAGGATAATGCCAAACATTATCTGGAGGATAACCTTCATCTGAACAAGGCCGGACGTGAGAAGGTTGCAGAACGCTTCCTGTACGCCTTACACTATTTTGATTCCGAATCGAGTGGGTCCCCTGCTCGATGATGCGGTGCTCGTCAGGCTCAGTTTCGCTTCTCTACTCGCACAAAACAAACCAGACGGAGCCTACTCTTCAGGGGCAGGCTCCGGAATTTCCAACGGAATGTCCATGTCTCTGTATATGGTATAGTCTGCCGTCTCTCCAAACCATACCCAATGATAATCTTCCACCCTGCCTATTACTTCTTTATCCTGCCTCAGGATAATAAAATGGCAGCCGGCTTCCTTCGCCAGGGGCGCAATCTGTTCCAGGTCTGTTTTCTCTTCCTCCATGGCATCGCACAATTCACTCAGATGGTTCCATCGTTCCACCGTGATTTCACGTCCATACGGCATACAGATTACGGGAGAATATTGTCTGACATACTGCACCAGTTCTATGGGAAATACAGCCATCACCTCTCTGCCCGGCACCTCAATAGCGTTGCAGATTTCCACCACACTGTCAGGGACATGGTAGAGGTTCTCTGCCTCATGAAAATAGGGGGCATCGTAGATAAATTTCCCCGACACCATCAGAAGAGCTGCTGCCGCTATCGCCCAAAGGCTCTTTTTTATCCCCTGAAGCTCTCCGTAAATCTGCACACAGGTGAAAGCAATCACTACCGTAATCGGAAGCAGCCAGAGAATCCGATAATAAATTTCACTCCCCGCCACTCCGTAGACAAATTCAGCAAACAGCGGATTAAAATACAGCAGCAGCAGAATTATCGGCACATAGAGAAAGAGAACACGGAAGGACTTTCTTTTTTCCTTCACAAACAAATAAACCAACGACAGTAAATACCAAATCACAATCAGCCCTGTCCCCATATATTCCCGAAACAGGTCAATCACTTCACTCCACATAAGCTCCTCCGTCAATCAAAAACCAGATATAGAAAAGCATAACAGATACAGGGGATACAGCAGGCCGCCATGGGAAGCAGGATACGCCTCTCCCGGTAGCTGACCGCTGCAACAACTCCCGTAATACCAATCAACATACAAATCAGAAGAGCGCCCAGCGTACTGCACAGGCAGCCGGTAATCGTAGCCGCCAGGAGCAGCAGGTAGTAAGAGCACGAAACCTTCTCCTTCTCCTGTACCTTTTGTAGCAGCACAAGCAGCAAATACAGGATAAACGGAATCACAATACTGCCCAAAGCTGCCTTTCCCTGCCGGCTTCTGGCAATCATGAAATTTTCCGCTGTATAGTACGAATAGTCTCCAAAAAGCACCAGAATCTCCGTGAAAATCAAAAACAGAGGAAGTCTTCCGTCCTTCTCCGGAAACAAGCGGCACCCCAAAAGATAGAATATGACATAAGTCATAAAAATCAGTACCAGAGGAAGCGCCACATGGGCCACCGTTACGGCAGGCATACCGGACACATTTGCCAGAAACGAAATCCAGATTGGAAACGGTGCCAGCCCATGACGGACATCCAGCTCCGTGCCTCCGCCCGTGTACGGCAGCTTCTGATACATAGTCTGTGCATTACTTGTAATAGTGGACACAGCCACATAGAAGGCATCGTCCCCATCTCCGTAGGTCATCCTCACCGCCTGAACCAGCTGGTACAGCAAAAGCCCCAGAAAAATCATCCATAACAGCGAAACGGAACTTTCTCTGCCGGTGTCATATCCCTGTATCAGATGAATAGACATTTTTCTTGCGCGATGTCTGATTCCCATAGCTGTTACCAGTAAAAGCAGAGCAAGCATATAAATCCAGTACAGCACTATAACCACACTGAAATCTCTCTGCTGCAGCACTAAGGGAACACAAATCAGCTGGAAGCCCGCCCAGAGCAGGAATTGTCCGCTGACCCACCGCAAAGGAAGGTTGAAAATCATTTTTTCATTCTTCATATATCCCGGGATTCCACCCACAAGGAGAGGAATGACTCCCAGCAGCAATATCAGAATCAAAACTTCAATCACCACAATTAACTTCCCTTTCTCATCAAACAGATGGTATCTCCATAAGGGCCTTCCTCGACCCAGTCCCCGTTTTCCAGAACAAAACCATAATCTGCCGACAAAATTTCAAGCACCCGCATATAATCGACTCCTGCCTTCACCAGCACCACAATTTCTTCCTGTCCTTCAATGCTCTCCCTGTCCATTCTGTTTTCCAGTTCCTCCAGGGTCAAAAGCAGTGTCTTCTCATACCGGGTAAATTCCTTCAGGTTCTCATAATAGCCCACCCCTGCATATACGCAAACGCAGGAATAATCCGCATACTCCTCCGCCAGCTTTTCCTGACTGTGGTAGCCCCTGTACAGATAGCTTCCGTCATACTGAAAAAGTGCCGCCAACTGAAAAAGCAGAGTCAGACAGCAGACCAGGCACATAAGCCCCCTGTTCCTCTTTTCTGTACCATGCTTTTCCAGTGCACAAAGAATACCGCACATGGCAAGGACACCTGTCAGAATCACAAACGGGAATACAGGCATAATATACCTGTCCACCAGATAGGGCGACATTCTGGCAGCCAGCAGAAAATAACCCACCATCGGGAAAATCAGCATCCAAAGGAGTACTCTGCGATTTTTCTTTTCCTCTTTGTTCTCCGGCTCGTATTCTGCGTCCGCAGCTTTCGTTTTTTCATCCCGCATTTTTCTGCCCACAAGCACAAGCGCTGCCAGCAACAACAGCAGCACCCAGAACAGGGGCGAAAATGTTCTTTCCCCGATAAGCCTCAAAAAAGCAGACAACCGTATTCCGTAACCGGAAAGCCCTTCCATAAAGTTTCCCAGGGCCTCCGTTCCTCTGCCGCTGGAAAACACATCGGAAATGGAAAAGGGAAACACTGCAACCCCAAGGACAGCCGCAATCAGCATGGAGCGTACAAAACACCGGAGCTCTCTGATTCGCCTGCTGCGCGCCAGCGCAACAGCCGTAACCGCCGCCAGCAGAATACAGTAGAACAAAAAGAAATACTGCGTCCAAAAGCCAAGCGCGGTAATCAGAATCAGCCGCAGATTATGACGGTCATATTCCTCATTCTGCCATTTCTCCAAAATAAGATAGAAATAAGCAACACACCACAATGTCACCAGACCATACATGCGAATCAGCAATGTAGTGGCAACCGCCCCGGTAGAAAGTCCATAAAAAAGAGCACAGAAGACACCAACCGCCCCGGATTTTTCTTCCATCCCAAGCGCATCCCCCAGAAGCCTCCCGATTTTTATAAGTAAAATCAAAATACCTGTCATCGCCGCCAGATTAATCAGGCAGCCCATCCAGGCCTCCGCTCTTCCCCGAAAAAGGGAGGAAATCGTATGAAGGAGCATAAAATGTACCGGAGGATGGTTGTCATCCTTCACATTAAAATAAACGGATAGGTAGTTAAACGCATCCCCTGCGCCTACCGTAATATAATCCCGAAACTGCTGTGATGTAATCCACACGGGCTCCTCATAGACATCCGCCTTATAGGTGAGAAGCTTGCTGTTTCCCCGATTCTGCAGCACATCCTTTATCTCTGCCGCCAGATTGGAGACTGTCTCTCCGAATGATTCACCATCAATCTCATTATGGATAAACTTTGCAAGTCTCCCTTCCGGCTGCGTCGGCACAATCCATGGATTATATTCTGCATTGGCCAGCTCATAGCTCAGCATCTCGTCCATGTGAAAGCCTTCCTTCATGGACACAAAACCGCAGAGCACTGCCAGAGACACCAGCACCACCGTTATTTCCGCAATATTTCTTTTTATGGTAAACTTCATTCTGTGCCAAAAGCCTCTCATCTTGCCTCCACTTGATATACAAAAATACGATAATAGCTGTCCTCTGTCTCAAAGGGCTCCTCTCTGAGCAGGGTAAGGCCCTGCTCTGCAGCGTTTGCTATATAGGCAGCCGAAAAGAGATAATCCCCTCCCAGCTCTGCCAGAGCCTCTGTATTCAGCTGATAATCCTGGAAATAAAATCCGTTTTTCTCTATGGTGTAATATCCCGGGCACTCTGCACTGAACAGATAGCACCTGTTTCCCCAGTTGTCAAAATAATCGCGCAGATATTCGCTTCTGTCAAGCTCCGGCTCCAGAATTTCCCGGAACGCATGCTTGTATTCCAGAGAATAATTGTTAGAATAGCCATCCAGACAGTAAAATCCCTGATACAATGCAGCCGCCGGGTCTATCCCCAGACTGACAACCCGATATTCCTCCGGGCTCTGCCCCGTCGTCTCCCGCAAATATTCCTCCACCTGCTCCATGACCTCCGGCGCGTAATAATCCCGGAAGCTTAAGATAGGATAATCGGGGTTCCGCAGCTTCTGCACATTCGATTTCACATCGCCTGAAAGCAGAATCTGTCCTCCGGTTACAAGAGCAGCCGCCGATATAGCCGCCAGGGCAATGCCTCCCACCGCCCTTGACCGTCTCGCAAAAATCTCCGCGCCGAGAGCTATGGCACAGGCAAAAAACAAATACCGGAAGCAGGGCGCTATCCAAAGCAGTCTGTCCAGCTGAAAGGCGCCGAGAACAGACAGTCTGCCGCGCAGCAAGATGCCAGGGGTGCTGTCCCAGGCAGCTGCTGTCAGGACAAACAATGCATTCCAGCCCAGACAGATGCCCATGACCTTCTGAAGCGCCTTTGTTTTGGCAGTTCTGAACGTGAATCCCAGCAGGAACAGGCCCAGTGCAATAATGGACAGCCATAGATGATAGTCTTCGCTGTGCTGCCCTCCCTTTGTCAGGTACTGCCCAAGCAGCCCCGAAAAAGAGTCCGCGGCCAGCACATATTCCGCCTTATGAGAGACGGCGGACTCTCCGATTCCCAAAAGCTCCGCCAGAAGACGGAAGTTCTCTGCAATATAAATTCCAAGCAACAGAAGCCAGGCCCCCAAGGTGCGAAGCAGTGCCTTCTTTTGTCTCCGGGCACACCAGATCAGCCACAGGACGCCCATGCCCAAAATGCCGAAGCCAACCAGAACAAGTGATGAAGTCAGGGCATACAATGCCGTATAGAGAAATGCCCACACCACATGCCGGCCCCTTTTCAACTGAAGCGCACACCAGAGAAGCATTGGGATGCCAAACTGAGACAAGCCGTAAACAGGCAGAAAAGGCAGCCAGCCAAACAGGGCGCCGGCCACTGCCGCAGCCTCCCCATTTTCCGTTACCTCCTTTGCCAGAAGATACATCCCCACGTAGCCGAAAAGCCTGCCGAAAAGCAGCATTACCGTCAGTGCAAAGCAGGCATTCCCCGTCAGGAACAGCAGTACAAAGGCCGGCGCAGGCATTGTCAGCGCCGTCTTGGAAGCTCCGTTCATGAACTCCGGCAGCACATTCCCGCAAAACAGATGCCTTGCCTGTAAAACATAAGCAATTACCTCTCCGTCCAATTGATCGTGATAGGTAAAAATGGCGTCTTCGCCCAGAAGCAGCGTGGGAATAACAGTCAGAAGCACCGCAATCAGACCGGCAAGGAAAACCGCCCTATTCTTTTTTTCAGCAGAAAGCCTACCGTTCCTCAATCGTTCCTTCCTCCCGCATTGCCGTCAACGCCCATACCAGCCACATACTGCTGACCGCAAAGCTCATCTTATAATCCATCATACCGGACCCCCGCATGGTATACCAGACTACCAGCACACAGGCTGACAATACACAGACAAAAAGCCCGCCGAAAATATCCCTCCAGATAAAACACCTTTTTTCCGCGCAACAAAGCACAGTCAGCAGAACCGCCGCCACAATACAGATTTTAAACCACCAACAGCTGTAAGTAACATAATACTTCGTCAGAACAGGAGTGTGGTTTCTCATAATTTCATAATTTCGGCCGGAATAGGAATCATAATTTCCACCTTCCAGCTGCGTCCGCAGAACAATGGGGGTCGCTCCATACCCCAAGACATCCCAGCGCATCTGCGTCAGAATGACAGAGGTTCGGTGTACCCATGCATTTTCCGCAATTTCCCTGTAATAGACATCTGCCTGTTCTTTTCCGAAGGCCGCTTCCATGGCAGGTTTCATAATTCTGTCCATGTTATCCGGACAAAAGGAGGTTTCCCACATTGTCTCTCCGAGCGCCTCCTGCATCTCCTCCGGCCACCCGTAGTGATCCGCCCAGAGGGAAGGCCACGCCATTCTGCTGGCAAGCGCAAGAGAAATACTTCTGTCTTCTATGCCTGAAGCTTTTTTTGCAACAGTGCCGCCTCCCACCGCCAGGCAGCCGGATACAGCGATAACCAGAACATAACAAAGTAATTGCTTCGGCTTCTTCCAAAGCCGCTTTAAACCAGGCAGAAAAGTAAGGAGAACAGAAAT
This sequence comes from Acetatifactor sp., assembly GCA_051877795.1. Lineage (GTDB taxonomy): Bacteria > Bacillota > Clostridia > Lachnospirales > Lachnospiraceae > Acetatifactor. The sequence continues at coordinate 33,699 of JBJEJG010000047.1, read as the reverse complement.
TCCCCCAAGCAGCCGGTACTCCGGCAAAAGTACCGCCAGAAGCACCCAGCAGACTGCCATTCCTCCAAACGCTCCCCTTTTCGGATTTCCATTCTTTTTCAAAATTTCCACGGCAAAAGCCCACTGAAGCAAAAGCAGCGAACCCGCAAATGACCATGGCAGCACCGCCAGATGACACTGCATCGCCATGGGAAAGGTCAGAAGCGCCAGCGTCCCCCAGATGTGCATCCCCTTTCCTGACGGTCTGAGAACATTCAAAAATCGATTCCCCGCCAGATACGCCAGAGCAAGCTGCACAAGATACATGATCCACGGGTGTCTTCCTGTCAGCGCATAGACTGCCGCATAAGCAATGCTCTTATGCCCTCCGAATTCCTGAAAGGAGGCAAAATTGAAACACATCCAGATAACCCCTAAGGCTATCTGGATGCTGAACCCTATGAAAAGTATTCCCTTTAAAACGGCACACAGGTGCCCTGTCAGTTGTTTACGCATAAAACCTCTTGATAATGTCGCAGATATCATCTACCTGCGTCTCTTTCAGACCATAATACATAGGCAGACGCGCAAGACGCTCACTCTCACGGGTAGTATACCTGTCCTCCCCGTGGAATCTGCCAAACTTCTGTCCTGCCGGAGCCGTATGGAGAGGGATATAATGAAATACGGACATTACCCCATTCTCCTTCAGATAAGCAATAAACGCTGTCCTCTCTTCGATATCCCCTGCCTTGATGTAGAACATATGGGCATTGTGCACACAGCCCTCCGGAACGGTCGGCAGTTCGATTTTGCCGTTCTCCGCAAGAGGCTGCAGATTCTCATAATATCTGTTCCAAAGAGCCAGTCTGGCATCATTGATTTCATCTGCCTTTTCCAGCTGGGCGTAGAGATACGCTGCATTCATATCGCTGGGCAGATAAGAAGAACCATAATTCACCCAGGTATATTTGTCAATCTGCCCCCGGTAAAACTTACTGCGGTTGGTTCCCTTCTCCCGGATGATTTCCGCCTCTTCCACATCCTTCTCGTCCCGAATCAGCAGAGCGCCGCCCTCTCCCATGCTGTAATTCTTTGTCTCATGGAAGCTGAAGCAGCCAAAATTTCCAATGCTTCCCAACGCCCGTCCCTTATAGGAGGACATGATACCCTGAGCTGCATCCTCAATCACCAGCAGGTTGTGTCTTTTGGCAATATCCATGATGGTGTCCATCTCACAGGAAACGCCTGCATAGTGTACCGGCACGATGGCTCGCGTTTTCCCGGTCACAGCCGCCTCAATCAGTTTTTCATCAATATTCATCGTATCGGGACGAATATCCACAAACACAGGAACTGCGCCCCGCAGCACAAAGGCATCTGCTGTGGACACAAAGGTATAGGCCGGCATAATTACCTCATCCCCCGGTTTGATATCCGCAAGCAAAGCCGCCAGCTCTGTGGCATGTGTACAGGAGGTCGTCAGAAGACACTTCGTGGTTCCTGTCCGCTTCTCAATCCACTCGTTGCATTTTTTCGTGTATGCTCCATCACCACAGATTTTCTGGTTGTCCACACACTCCCTGATATAATCCATTGCCTTTTCCGCACAGGGCGGTACATTAAAATTTATCATCTCTTTTTCCTCCATGTTCCCACCACGTCGCCGGTGACATTTTCCGTCACCTTGCTGATGATATACTTAGGCCTTCCCTTTACTTCCTCGTAGATTCTGGCTATATAATGCCCGATGACGCCAAGGCTCAGCATCAGAAAACCGCCGATAATCAAAATCAGCAGAATAACCGTAGTAAATCCCTCTACCGAATTTCCCATTAAAAACCTCGCCAACGTCTGAACTGCCAGAATGACGCTGAGCAAAATGGAAACCAGCCCCATTATCGTCACCATCTGCAGCGGAAGGGTACTGAAGGAAGTAGCATTGGTAACAGCATACCGCATGAGACTCCAGAACGACCATTTGCTCTCGCCGAACTGTCTCTCCTGCACCTCGTAATAAACAGGCTCCGTTCGAAATCCTGCCCAGAAGCTGAGCGCCCTGAAAAAGGTATTGCGCTCCGGCAGAGTCAGAAGCACATCCACCACCTTGCGGTCAAGAAGCTTGAAATCCGAAGAGGCGTTCATATCCATCTTAATCAGCTTGCTCATGATTTTGTAGAAAAGTCCCGCCGACAGCTTATGTCCAAAACTTTCCTTTCCCCGGCTTGTCTTGATGCCCTCGACTACCTCCACACCGTTCTGCCACATCTCCCACATCTTTGGGATGACCTGGGGCGGATGCTGCAAATCGCAGTCCATGACAATGACGGCATCCCCGCATGTCAATTCCAGTCCCGCAAAAATACCGGCTTCCTTTCCAAAGTTGCGGGAAAACTCCGCCCCTTTGATTCTGGGGTTCCAGGCAGCTGCCTTTTTAATTTCCGCAAAGGTCCCGTCCTTGGAGCCGTCACTGATAAACACGAGCTCATAGTCTATTTTGTTTTCCTCCAGTACTCCCGTGAGTACTGATACTGTATTGGCTATATTCTGCTCCTCATTGTAGGCCGGCAGTACAATTGATAGTAGCGCCATCTTCTGTCTCCTTTTAACGGCTGACATTCTCCGTCTTAATATACATAATTCCGTCGATAATCCGAATCGAATTTTCTCCCGGAAAGCTATCCATCTCAATATATTCCTGACTATAATACATCTCTTCCATGGCCTCCGCGGGCAGAATATTCAGTGTTGCCCCTAAATAATGCTGCATGAATTTCCGATAATTTTCGCCTGTGTAGAGCAGGCTGTCGCCGTTCATGCCTATCATATTGGAGGTAACCGAAAGCGTAATGTCTGTCTGAGGGTACTGTTCCTCTCCCACAACACCAATCATGGCAATCGGAATACCCTGGTAATAACCGGGCGTCTGTTCAATCCTGTCAAGCAGTCTCACACAGTAGGCATATGTCTTTTCATACCGCTTCTGCAGATTGGAGTAGGCTACATTGTCCGTAACACCGTAAAAAAACACCAGCACCACAGCAGCCGCAAACGCCGCCCATTCCACCTGACCGGAAAACCTTGTCTTTTCCGCATGCCTTCCGGCAAAGGCTATCAGCCCAATCAGGTATAACACCCACTGATAACGCATCAGCAGATGGTAGGTGACATCCGGCGAAATCATCAGAATGATATTGGTTGCAAGCGGCAGTACAATGACCGCCACACCTATTATAACGAAAAAGAACGGATTCTTCCACCATTTTCTTTGACGGACAAGTGCAAGTGCCGTAACCGCCGCTGCCGCAAGCAGGATAAGCAGCGCCGCACAGGAAATGATGTTCTGATAAAGCACATTTCCCCGCAATGTAAATTTCAGGAAATCCCGATACATTCCCGCAAGCGTTGAAAGAAGCCCGCCGCCTGCTGCCGTTCCCGAGGTCATGTCGTTTATTCCCTGATAGGAAGCCAGCTCCTTTCCCTGAATTTTCAATAGTACCTGAAGAATTACGTAATACAGCACTACGCCGATGATGCCCATGTAGAGATATTGCAGACCCTTCTTTACCTTCTCGGCCGTCTTCCCTTCCTCCATGGCAAGCATCAGGATAGAGAATACCGACAGGATGATTGCAAAGGGCAGGTAGGCCTGATAGGTTCCCAGACTGAAAGCCAGACAGGCACCTCCCGCCAGAAACCCCTTCCGGTATTTTTTTGTAAAAAGCACTGCCAGCACTGCCAGAAGAAGCGCCAGCATATATCCGTCCAGAGTAAACACATAGGCAAAGGTGGATGCAAGCGCCGGAAAGGCAGCCAGCAGTCCGCTGCAAAGCACGATTGCCCAGGGCTTTTTCACCTCCAGTATTTCCATAATTGCAGCCGCTGCAATTCCCAGAAAACAGATTCCCAGAATACCGATAATCCAGGGAATGGTGTAAAAAGAAGAAAATCCGCAGGCAACCATCAAAAACCATCTGCCTGACGTAATCATATTCTGGTCAAAATACATACTGTCCAGGCCATCATGATTCGGAATGTCTGAAAGCAAAACAGGCATATGAATCAAGAGCGCAATTACAACAGTTGAAGCAAATGCAAGCCGCCACTCTTTCTTTATTTTTCCGTATATATTTTGAATTACCGCCGTGGGTGATGTCATATGCCCTCTCCTTTCAAAGCTCCTCCGCAATCCTCTCGGCAATCAGCTTCCTTCCCGCCTCATTCGGATGCAGACCGTCCCTGGTATAAAGCTCCCAGTCAGACCACTTTTCATGGGGAAGGAAATCGTGATACAGGTCAATAACCTCCACTCCGAATTCCTCAGCCACTTCAAATTCTGCCTGCACATAATCCTCCATCACACCATACCCCATATTAAGCTCTTCGCAGGTAAGAAGCTCCTGCACATACCAGGTATAGGTAGGCGTGACAAGGACAATTCTGATATCCGGGTATTTTGTCTGCAGAATAGAGAGAGAAGTACGCAACGCCCCTGTAAAGGTATATTCATCATACGGATCGCTCTCATTTCTGATGGCAGTTCCCGAATAGTAGTCGTTTAACCCCTGCTGAATCAGCACCAGTTCCACTCCCGAAAAGTCGATAGCCGCAAGGCCATCCACAGTTTCCTCAAAATATTCTGTATTGCTTTCCCGGATGCGTATTGTCTGCTGTACTCCGAAATCATCCGCCTGAACAGACTTCATCAGTCCCACCATGGAAAGAGAATCCTTGGCATAATCCAGCCGGTGCTCCCGGTCTGCGCGGGCCATGCGGGTGCCTCCGAAGGCTGCATTATAACAGCTCACATCCATAAGCGAGGCAAGCTGCGCCGGAATCGCCGTATCGTCACGAATCTCGCCGAATACACTGTCGCCGAAGGTGACAAGCTGTACCTTCTGCCGTTCTCCGCCGCTGTTCCTGCCGTCAAAAAGCAAAAAGAACAAAGCTGTAAAAAGAAGTGCCGATACAATGGCATATGGAATTGTCTTTTTTTTCCACAAAGTTTTCAAGTAATGTCTCCTTGTAGCAATAAGCCGTCAACTACATACCGGCGATTCTCCCGATTCGGGACTTTGCAAAGCCTGCGCCAATCGGGACGCGCCCCGTCCGTCAATTAACCTTTTTTCGCTCTCAGAATACTGCCTGCGCAGGTTCTCATCCGTTACAAGCTTGCCAAACAGAATACGTATACACTCCAATGTCCGCTCCGGCGACTTGTGAAATGCTCCGGCAAAGCCGGCGACTCGCAGGGAGCCGATGTATTCTGTCAACGCCTCCTGATTTTCCGCATAGGAGAAGCAGATAAAAGGCACGCCCAGCGCCGACAACTCGTAAACGGTACTCCCCCCCGCCGTTATCGCAAGGTCAGAGGCTGCCATCATTCCCGCCATATCCGTGACATTGGAATGAATGTATATGTTTTTCCGGGAGCCCTCCAGCTGCTTTAATTCCCGGTAATGAGGGTTAAACTGTCCCACAATCAGGTGATATTCCAGATTTTCATCGTAAAGTACCTTCAGGATTTCTCCGGCAATGTTTTCCGAATCACCGCCACCGGTGGTAATCAGCACTGATTGTACCTCACTCCGCATCCGGTAGCCTCTGTTCAGAAACTGTTCCCTGACAGGCGTAAATTCGCTGCCGATAAACAGCTTCACTGCTGTTCCTCTGTAAAGCTCCCTGTAGTATTCAGAATCGGCATACGCATTGTAATTGATAATCCCGTCCACAGGATAGCGCTTCATCCCCATGTCATCCAAAAGCACCACAAAGCCGAACCGCCGGAGGCTATCCAGATAACGGTCTGTCACATAATAGCTGTCCACCAGGATAACGGGCGCAGACAGTTCCGTCCTCTCATTCGGGAGCTTCTCCCATGCCGGCAGCTCCGACTCCATATCCCGGTAGTCCGTACCCAGAACATAAGTCTGAAAACCATGCTGTCTCACAAGGTCTGCCGACGGTTCATCGGCGCAGAGGAAAAGGAGCTCCTCTCCGTTTCCCTGTTTTTCCAGTTCTGTTCCTATGGTCAGGCAGCGCATGAGATGCCCTGCCCCGATTTTTGCATTTCCGTCTGCCCGAATCAAAAACATACTTGTACCTCTTGTCTGCTGCAGAGAACCTGAACGCAGGGTCATGAACCAAAGTCCACCAAATCCCAGCTCATAGGCGTTCCCAGACCGGCATCTCTGGTAATTCTCTTACCAAGAATTTCCTCGTAATGCTTCGTGTGAAGCCCGTTGGCGGGACGCACAGAACGAAGATTCTCAGGCGTGAAAACATCGCCGGCCTTCATATCCTTCGCCACAAAAAGAGAACGGGAATGTTCCCTCTCTCTTGCCGCCTTAGGTGTCAGTTCATAGGTTACTTCTCCCAGAGCAAGCTCTATCTTACGGATATTGTCTACCATCTCTTTAAATTCTTCCGGCTCCATGGAAAAGGCCGAATCAGCACCGCCGTCTGCACGGCGGAGTGTCAGATGCTTTTCCACCACCTTTGCCCCAAGTGCCACGGCAGCGCCTGCCACAGCGCTTCCCATGGTATGGTCGGAAAGTCCGGCAATACAATGGAAGGTATCTCTCATGGCGGGAATCGTGCGCAGATTGACATCCTCATAGGGCGCCGGATAGGCAGAGGTACATTTTAGCAAAATCACATTCTCATTCCCCGCCTCCCTGCAGGTCTGCACCGCCAGTTCGATATCTGCCAGATGGGCAACACCGGTTGCCATGATAATCGGTTTCCCCAGCTTTGCAATCTTTTTTATCATGGGAATATCATTGATTTCAAAGGATGCCACCTTATAAGCGGGTACATCCATCTCTTCCAGAAAATCCACCGCCGTCAAATCAAAAGGCGAGGAAAAGAAAATCAATCCCATTTCCTCCGCGATTTTTTTCAGCTTCGGCTGCCATTCCCAGGGCGTGTAAGCCGTTTCGTACAGCTTGTGCAGCGTTGTGCCGTCCCACAGCGTACCCTGTGTAATCTGAAAACAGGGAGCGTCGCAGTCCAAGGTAATGGTGTCTGCGGTGTAGGTCTGTATTTTGATGGCATCCGCCCCGGCGTCCTTCGCCGCCTGCATAATTGCCACCGCCCTGTCAAAATCCATATTGTGATTTGCCGACATTTCCGCAATGACAAAGGTGGGGCTGTCCTCGCTGATAATACGGTTTCCGATTTTAATTTCCCTGTTCATACCTTCTCCTGTTCTGCCACAAACTCAATTTTCTCATACCGCTTCGTACTGCGGATTTCGTTCCATCTCTCTGCCGTCATGCGCATAAATGTCACATCATACCAGACGCCCTCCTTGCACACATGGTGCTTTTTCTCCTCCACAACCTCGCACCCGCAGAGTCTGTGAAGCTGGATAACACCCTTGTTCAGGGTAAAGATGTCGCCATACACTGCATTCTTTTTCAGCACATCAAAGCAAAAGTCATACATGCTCATCTCCAGAGCCAGAGCCGTCTGAATGCTGCGCAGCCGTTTCTCTCCAACGTAATAGGCCCAGCCCAGATTGCCCTCCGGATTGTTCAGACCCGTAAGGTTGATGACCCCCGCCGGTTCTCCGTCCACCAGAATCATCCGGTAGAGCACATCCGTATTTTCACGGATGCCGGCAAACCACTTCTTCTGTCCCTCCAAAGTCAGCTTCGGGTTTGTATTCATGTATCTTGTGATGTCCGGATCCATGCGCCAGCGCATGATTTTCTCCAAATCATCCTCCGCAATTTCCCGCAATGCCACGCTCATTACAGTCCCGCCTTTTCAAAGAGTTCTCTCACACTTGTAAGCTCGATAGCCTCCTCAAGAGGCAGTACGATACCCAGCTTCTCCTCCAGTTCCCCGATAATCATCACATGTGCCAGAGAATCCCACTGCTCCACATCTGAAATCTGTGTGTCCTCTGTGATGGTTCCCGCAGGCACATTCAACGCTTCCTCTATCAATGCAATAACCTTTTCTCTCATAGCTTTTCCCTTTCTGTTTTCACCTGATGCACACGCTTCGGCGCCCTTGCCAGCTCCAGCTCATACAGAACGCCCACCTGTTCTCCGGCTTCGTTCTTTCCGACTTCAATCCTTTGATAACCCAGCCTGTCATACAACTCTGCCACCGGCTGATTCTTTGCCGTGGGAAGATAAATACCTCTGAGGAAAGTATAACCGCTCTCCCGCAAATCGTTTTCCACATCCTCCATAATGGCATATTCAATATTCTTTCCCATGACCCGGCAGCTCATGACAAATTCGCCCACAATGGGACAGTCCAGTCCCAAGTCCACAATCACCGCCGCAACGATACCGTTATCGCCGAAACGGTCAGCCACATTGTACAGATAAACACGTTTCCCCTTATCCTGTAAAATCTCCGCCAGCTGCCCCTGCGTATAGCGCCTGGTCGTCAGATTAAACTGGTTTGTTTTGTTCACCAGCTGCGTCAGACGCTCTACATGTTTTGCGGGATTTACTCCGGTCATGACAATTTCAAGCTGTCTCAAGTAGTCCTCAAAGCTGCCCGCCTGTTTTTCCAGCTGTTGTCTGGCAGTATTGGCAGCGTACTGTGCCGTCTTTTTTCTGTCCTCCTCCGTAACGGAAGACTTTGCAAAATACTCTCTGTAAATTTCCGCCATGGCAGGCGCAAGTTCCTCCGGCTTGTCCGGGAAATCAGGCACAGCCACCTCCGGCAGCATCTCCTTTACCAGCTCCCGCTCTGCCGGATTATCATCCCAGAACACAAAGGAATCCGTTCCCAGATTCAGTTCCCGGGCAATCTCCCTGATATTCTCATGCTTCGGCTGCCAGTTAATCCGTTTCGCTGCGAATGCCTCACTCCGAAGTACCATATGAGGGTGATGCTCCAGAAGCTCCATGGCATCCTGTTCATTGTTCTTGGAAACGATTGCCAGAAGCACTCCCTGCCGCTGCATTTGCAGAATCACTCTCTGCAGATTTTTAAAGGCAAGTCCCGTATGCTCCTCCGACAATTCTATGGGAGTGATGTCGTTTTCTCCCGCCAGGCCTCCCCAGAGTGTGTTGTCCAAATCCAGAACCAATAGCTTTCTCGGTGTCCTTGTCTCGATTTTCAGCTTCTCCAGAATCAGCCCGCACAGCTGCTTCTGTGCTTCATTGCTCAGGAGAATTTTTCCCATGTACCACATTTTCATGGAAAAAGCGGCTGCCTCCCCTATGTTTTCAATCAAATGCCTGTAAGGAAGAATCCTGACATTTCCGTGTCTTCCGCACAGCTGCTCCAGCTCCTGCTGCCACAGCTGCTCCAACGCCGCTTTTCGCCCCGTATCAAAGACCGCCGCCAGTTCCACCCCAAAGAGGTAGGCATCGGAAATATAATAAATAACCTCCGGCTTCAGAGCCGCTTCCAGTCCGCCGAACCAGTTTTGTATTTTCTCTTTTGCAGCTTCCGGTTCCAGTTCGTGCTCCAGAAGCTCCATCAAATCCAGAATCAGGAAAGTGTATTCCGGCGCAAAGGCATGATAGGAGGACACAGGATTCATCAGGGTTCCCAGCTCATTCCCGTAGCCTTCCGCCTGATACACCTCTGCCTCTCTGCCCAGCATCCGTATCACAAGATTCATATTCACATTGGATAATACCGCAATCCGTGACAACCCTGTCTCACTCCTTTTTCATCAAACGATATTTCATCTCGGCAATCTCCCAGTCAGTCTGGTTGTCAATATCCTGCACCTCCATCTCGGAAATTACCATGGGCAGAATATTGCCAATCATCAGCTTCCTGTTCTTTCGAAAGCTTTTTGTCCAAAACACATAAAACTGCCCCACATCATGGTAATGGGGCTCCAAATCCTGGGAACGGCTGTCCAGGTACTGCGGATACTCAAACACCAGCCGCCCATCCTTTACAATCATGGCTCTCTGGGGCGGATAAGAGAAGGAGACAACGGGAATCAGCGTGTCTGCATCGCTTCCGTTCAGCTGCTCCACTGCTGTTTTCAGCTTTTCTGCCGTTACAAAGGGTGCCGTAGGATAAATACAGCAGGCCAGATCAAAATGTTCCCCCCGCTTCTCATACTCCTCCAGCACCTCCAACAATACATCATTGGTGGTGGCATAATCATTCGCGGTTTTTTCGCTTCGGTAAAAAGGAACCTCCGCCCCGTACCTCTTTGCCACCTCCGCAATTTCCTCATCATCCGTAGACACCATAACCGTGTCAAAAATTCCGGACGCAAGCGCCGCCTCTATGGAATAAGCCAGAATGGGCTTTCCGCAGAATTCCTTGATATTCTTCCGGGGAATCCGTTTGCTTCCCCCTCTGGCTGTAATAATCGCAACTGTTTTCATTTCTTATCTTCTCCTGATTTTTCTCACCAAAAGCTGCAGCCGGTAATACAGATAAAATTTCCAATCGGACCGTCCCTGCATGGCAATGAGTCTTTGCTCCTCCTGTCCGGTAAGCTGCCTGTAATACGCATTTTCCGTAAACTCCGGAAATCTGTCTGCCACACCCTCCCGCAGTTTTTTTACAAAAGAAAGCTGCGGATGCTTTACTCCCTGCATATAAGAAAAAAGTGTGTTCACATAATAAAGCTCCGTGAATCGGTATTCAATCTCCTGCCGGTACTGCTCCAGAAATCCCCTGCGTCGGCATTCCTCATAAAAAAGCTCTGCCGCCTTCATGCGGTCCCGACACTTTTCCGCGGAAATATAATGCACCGTGGAGGTATCATGCTGATAATAATAGTACAAAGGCTCCTCCACCTTCTCAAAATGCCGGAAGTACACCGACCAGACGGGTCCTGCACAATTATCCTCGTAAAAAATCCCCTCCGGGAAGTCCAGCTCGTTTTCCCGGATAACGGATGCCTTGTAAATCTTGATTACCATACTGCCGGAACGCAGCAGCAGCTTTTTATGTTTCTCTTCCTCCAGAACTCCGGTCTGGTCTGCGGTGTTATTCTGCACCACCCTGCCGGGTTCAAAGGTATGCTCCGACACCAGCTGGTAGTCGCAGCCCACCATGTCAGCACCTGTCTGCTCCGCTTTGGAAAGCAGCTTTTCATAATAGTCCGGCGTCACCCAGTCGTCACTGTCGATAAAGCCAATCCATTCCCCGGTGGCAGCTCTCAGCCCCTCGTTTTTAGCTCCTCCCTGACGTCTGTTTACCGGGTAGGTAATCACCTTCACCCTGCCCGGATATTTTGACTCATACTGCCTTAAGATTTCCAGGGAATTGTCCGTCGAAGCATCATTCACCGCGATAATCTCATAATCCTCTATTGTCTGATTCACCAGAGAATCCATACAAAACTGAAGTTTTCCCTCCGCCGCCATATTATAGACCGGCACAATCACACTGAGTTTCATTCTATGCCCTTTCCAGTGTAGCCTTTCCGTTTTCCACCCTGTATACCATATCGCACTTCTCAATGGTCTGAAGTCTGTGCGCAATGATAATCAGAGTCTTCTTCCCATGCAGCCTGTTGATGGAATCCATAATGGCCTTTTCGGTATCGTTGTCCAGAGCCGATGTGGCTTCATCCAGCACCAGCACCTCCGGGTCATGGTACAGCGCTCTGGCAATACCGATACGCTGTCTTTGTCCGCCCGACAGACGGATTCCTCTTTCTCCGATTCCCGTGTCCAGGCCCTCCGGCAGTGTCCGCACAAACTCGTCCAGCTGCGCTTCCCTCAGTACTTCCCACAGCCTGTCCTCGTCAATCTTCTCCTTCGGCACGCCAAACGCCACATTGCTTCGAATCGTATCGTCCAGCATAAAAATCATCTGGGGAATATAGCCGATATTTTTCAGCCACCTCCTGTAATTCTGCTTTACATCCACGCCGTCGGCATAAACGACGCCCTCCTTCACCTCCAGAAGTCCCAGCAGAATATCCACCACGGTACTTTTTCCAGCACCGGAGGTTCCCACAATGCCCACGGAAGCACCGATTGGTATGGTCATGTCCGCATGGTCAAAAATCAGCTTCTCCGTGTTGGGGTAAGCGTAGGTAATATTTTTCAACTCAATGGCCCTCTTCACAGGCAGCTTTTCTTCCTCGTCCGTGGCGAAAGACATATCCACCTTCTCCCCGGTGATTTCATCCTGAAGATTGTCGCTGACCCCCATAAAGAAGGGTTCAAAATAAGAAATGGAATTCATCTGGTTATTGATTCGATTGACACAGGGAAGCAGGACAAAGGCCGCTGCCGCAACCGTACTCAGCGTTTCCAGCATATCCCCCGTGGATTTTCCGGATGCTGTCTGGAAAATCATGTATCCCATCATCACCGCTACACAGGCCACCTCAATCAGCAGCTTGGGAATGTTGTTGTAAAGGCTGTATTTCTGCACCGCATTCACATAACCCTTTCCGCATTTGCGGTACTCATCTACAAAATACTGCTCCTTGCCTGCGACCTTGACCTCCTTGATTCCCTGAACGGTCTGGGAAATCCACTTGAACAGGCCGCTGTAGTAATCCTGATTATCCTTTCCGGCCTTATACATGATGGGCTTCAGAACGTTCTTGAGCAGCAGCATCAAAAGCACCATGACTACCGCCAGCAGGATTGTCATACCGCCGCTTTGGGAAAGACAATAGCAGACGACGAACAGTGACACTATCCCGTCCGACATCAGCTGCAGCAGCGCCAGAATCAGGGCGTACATATTATTGACGTCAGAAGTAATGCTCCTCTGCACCACAGACGTATCCGCATTCAGATAAAATTCATAGCCTCTGCGCAGATAATTGCGCATCATCCGCTCCGAGGTGCGGAACTGGTTGGTATATACAAAAGCAAAGGTCAGCTTCTGCTGCAAAAACAGGAACGCATTTTTCACCACGAATACCACCACCAGCATTGCCATCACCATGATGGAAAAGCTGCTGTAGTCGGAAAATCCGAAAAAGTCATACACTCCTCTTATCAGCCCGCTTTTCTCCACTGCCTGTGGGTCAATCACAACAGTCACCACCTGCACCAGCATTCCCACACCGGCAGTCTGCAGGATTGCGCCAATAATCATGAGCACCATCAATCCACCCATTGTGCGCTTCTGCTTTCCGTCCAGCAAAACATTTAACTTCCTTAAAATCTGTTTCATTCCATCTTTCCTCAAATTTCGGACTGCTTTGTCCCTCTAAATCTGTTCATTCTGTCTGTGAATCAGCGGATCCTCGTAGGCATCCATAAAATCCTCACCCAAACGTACAATCTCGTCGGCAAACTGAATCGCCTTGATTTCCGTCAGCACCGCCACCGCCTTCTTGAACCGAAGTCCCGGGAAGAAATTCAGCATCTCCATGGGCACTGTGGCATCAAACTGCGGATATTCCGGAAACAGCCTTCTGTAATCCAGTTCATCTCTGGGATGAGGCTTCAGAAAAATAGTTCCTTCCGGCTCATATTTTTTGATAATGTCACGGAAAATTCTCTCCCTAACATCCAGCGTACACAGCGGATCGGTCAGAATCAGGATTTTGTCTCCCACCCTGCTGCTTTCCGCAATCTGTCGTTCCAGCCCCTCCTTGTCACGGATAAAGGCCTGCAGAATCAAATCCTTGTCCTCTGCCGTCAGTCTGTCCACCAGAGCCTGGCGGGACTGTTCGATATACCTCGGACAGGGATATTTAATCAGAGAAATATCATTGACCTCCATGTCCCGGCAATACTTTCCGTAGCCGTTCTGAATGAAAATCAGATTCAGATACATGGACAAAAACACCTTCAGTTTAAAATGCCCTCTGTTGTCATACCGGGCTGCGTCAAAGTTTTTCAGGCAGTTCAGCCCATCCTCCAACGCATGATAATAAATTTTATTCTGATTCAGATAATAGCCGATAGGGTCAGAGTCACAATAGACATAAATGTCACTGTATTGCCGGAAATCCACCGGCACAAAAGGTGCCTCCAGCTGTGCGTAGCGTTTTGTAAATCTGATACGGTTCTTTAAATTTCCCACAAAGCTTCCCGTATCCTTCCGATACTCCGCAAGCTCCGGGAAAAAATCCTCCCGCTTCTCATCGAACTCGAAAACCCTGTTGAACAGTCCGGTACTCTCCACCCGTTCCTTCAGCTTTTCAAAATTGTTGGACATCTTTGAAAGCACAAGATCTGCTTTCTCTGTCTCTCCCTCGCTTTTTCGCTTCAGTTCCTTCAGAAAGGTGATATATACATGATAATAGGTATGGCACACATAAATTCTCGAATACATAAAAGCCACAATCCTTCCGGAAAACTTATTGGTTAATCATACCACAAATTTATCTTCTAGTAAAATATGGTGTTAATTTTTATAAAAAAATTAAGAGAATATACAAAAATTCACAATACCTGTGCTATAATCAAAAGACCAAGCGGAGGACATTTATGAAAAGCCTTGAAAAAATCTGTAATTATTTTTTAAAATATAGTCTGCTCGTTATTTTTCTCTTCCTCGTTCCGATTTCCTTCTTCTTTACACAAAGATGCGGAAAAGAGGCTCTTGGAGAGATTGTCAATTTTGTTCCCATTTATAATATACCTGACAGTCTGCTTCCCCATCTGGCAGGTCTTGCATTCACTGCACTTCTTTTCCTTGCCGTTATCCGTTTCAGGCCTGTGTTCAGCCCGGTTGCCGTGAAAATATTTCAGACTGCCATATCATGCCTTACCGGTATTCTGGGCTTTCTGATTCTGAACGGCGGAACCCGGACTCCGAATGCCGATCAGATTCAGGTCTATAATGCCGCTTTGTGCTTTAACGAAAATAATTTTATCAACCTGTCTCCCGGAGGCTACATCGAAATGTATCCGCAGCAGCTTGGATATGTTCTGTATCTCCAGCTGTTCCTGAAGCTGTTCCCTGACGCAGGTTTCCGAATCATCCAGCTTGTCAACTGTCTCTTTATTGCAGGGACAGTGTTTTTTGCCTGTCTTCTCTTAAACGATTTCACCCAAAACCGGGCCGTGCAGATTATCGGCACATTGTTTTGGCCCTTCTTTCTGCCGCTTGCACTCCTGAGCAGCTGGGTATATGGCGATATTCCTTTCTTTTGTCTTGCATTTGCTGCAATTCATTTTTTTATCTTATCCTGGAGAACCGAAAAGAAATCATACTTTTTTCTTACTGCCGCCGCAACGGCACTGAGCATTCTCTTCCGTAAAAACACACTGATTCTGCTCCTTGCAATGGCAATCGTGGCTCTCGTCTGCGTGATTGTCAAAAAGAAATACCGCATTCTGCCTTATATCCTGCTTATCTGTCTGTGTCCACTCTGCGTCAGTACTCTGGTGGAAAAGCATTACGAAACTGTCAGCGAGTATGAAATTCAAGGAATACCAAGCATCGCATGGATTGCCATGGGGAGTCTTGAAAGAGGCAGCACACCGGGCTGGTTCAATAATTTCAGCGTCCCTTTGTACTACTCTCTCGGATACGACAGCAAGCAGACAGCTTCAGTGGCAAAGCAGACATTGCAGGAACAGGTACACTATTTTGCAGAGAATCCCGGCTATGCCGCAAGCTTTCTGAAACGCAAGATATGTACGCAATGGAATGACCCTTACTTTAACACAAATTTTCTGATTTCCGTAGATGAAGGCATCGAACCCACCGGTCTTTCCGCATGGCTTGAAAAATATCAGGACAACCTTTTGGTTTTCCTTTCCGTCTTCCAGAACATTATTTATCTGGGAGCATTGCTCTATGTATGCTTTTTCACCTCCAAAACACCCTTCAGCAGGCGCATTTTGGAGGTGATGATTCTCGGCGGTTTTCTGTTCAGTCTGATTTGGGAAGCAAACTCCCGCTATGTAATGATTTATTTTCTGCTTATGTTTCCCATGGCAGCCTGCGGCTACGAGGCTCTGGCAGAAAAGCTGCTTCACAAGACCTCATAAAGCCAGACGCCCCAATAACCGGTTTCCGTCTCAAAATACCCCATCAGGCTCAGGTCAAGCTCGTCCGCGTTTAAAATTTCCCCACAGGAAAAAAGGTATTCACAACCCAGTTCTTTCAAGGCCTCCATGTTCAATTCCAGCTTTTCATAGACAACGCCTGTGTTTTTGCCCAGCATCCAGGCATTTCCGGTGGCAGCGTTGAACAGGTAGCACCGGCTGCCCCAGGTGTCAAAATAAACAGCAGTGTCTTCGCTCTTTTCCAGTTCCTTTTCAATTACCCTGCGGAATCTGTGCTTGTACTCCAGCGGATAATTGTTGGAATAACCGTCCACGGTATAGAATCCATGCATCAGGGCCGGGGCGGGGCTCATGCCGAGATGCGCCACGCGGTAGGTACTCATATTCCTGCCGATTGCCTGCTCCAGCTCCTCCATCAAATCCTCCGCATAATAGCTTTCCCATGAAATGTATCCTGTGATGCCGGAGCCATTGTTGTACTGGTTTACATTCATATAAAAATAGGAGTTTATCTTGATCTGCTGCAAAGTCGGAAGAAGTACCAGACAGAGCACTGCCAGCTTTACCGTAAGCGACTGCCACAGCTTCCCGCTCTGATGCTTCCACCACAAAGAAAAGCACAGGGCAAACTCCAGATACCATCCCGCCGGATAAAGCCAGTAAAAGCGCTCCATCTGGAAATAGCGCAGAAAGCCGCTGCAGCCGTTCTTGAAATCAACCACAACAGGCGATTTGCAGAAACCGTAAAACACCGCGATTCCTAAGAGCAACACGAACCCGGCCACTGCCGCCGCAAACATCTGTCTTTCAGATTGCTCCAGTCTGTGAAAGAAAACGCCTCCTAAAATCAGCATAGCCAGAATTGGAACAATCAGATATTTGTGCAGAGAATCTGCGTGCTGGGCACTGTTTAAAAACAGCCCCCACACTGCATTCCAAAAAGGAAATGCTCCGTTCACCAGCTCTTCCCTGTGGCTGACATAACTTCCCTGTCCGAGCAAAAGCTCTGCAAATAGTCTGTAGTTTACTGCTATGTAAATACCGAGTAGCCATAAAAAGCCAAATACAGTCCATTTATCAAGTCTTCTCCGCAAAAGCATCCATAAAAGAGCCAGCACCCAAAGCCCCAGGACCACATACCCTATCAACACGAGATGTGTCGTCAGTCCAAAGAACAGAATCAGGACAAAGCTCAGGAAAATGTGCTTTTTCCTGTACAGACACAGAAAGCTGTACAACAAAAGCGGAACTCCCATCACCGACAGACCGTAAATCGGCTGAACGGGAAGCATGGAAAAGCAACCTGCCGCTGCAAGAGCCAGAATACTGCTCTTCGTAATCTCCCTGACACAGAAATACATACCAAAGAACCCTGCCGCAAACACAATCCCATACTGAATTAAGAATGCAGTAAATGCAGAAAATATTCGGTACAAAGGGATAAAAAGAACCGCCGAAGGCTGCATGCCGCTGGCGTTGATTCCCCCCATCAATTCCGGGAATACCTCCGTGCCGGTACGCAGATATTTCGCATTCAGCACATAGGTAAGAATCGTCTCATCCAACTGGTCATGAATCGGAAATACACTTCTCTTTCCCAAAATGATATATGGCGCAAAGACAACCGCCATCATCAGAAACCCTAACCACCAAAGAGGTAACCTGTCCACATTCTCCATAAAATTGTTTAATCTACGGGCAAACTTATTTATATGTATCTTCATCCTTCCTCACCAAAACAGTACACTGCATAAACCGCACCGCTCGTTGTTGTAAAGGAATCTGTTTCAATCGGTGCACATTTTGTTTTCTCCTCCAGGTAGTCCAACGCCGCAAAGTCAATAGGGGCTTCCGCATAAACAATTAAATAAATGCCTCCTGCATTTTCTCCCAGATAGTTCTTTAAATATCTTCTTGAAGGCGGACTGTTGGAAAACCAATTCCCCGTTACAACGCTGTTCCGCGTCAGAGTCAGCCTTGTATCAAAAGGGGCTCCCCGAAAATAAATCATGGAGTTTGCTCCAAGAAGATACCGATTTTCGGGATTCGCTCTGCAATACTCCTCAATTTCATACATACTCTGACTCAAAATTTCACAGCCCCTGTTTTCCTGTACTACATATTTATATTGTTCCAGACCCGACAGGCAAACATTCCAAAGCATAACCCCCAGCATCCCCGCAAATATTCCGTATCTCCACGTTCCGTGGACCTTTTTTTCGGAAAACTCTTTCCACAGAAGAATTGTCAATATAAAAATATCACACAGAAACAAAGGAGCAGTTACCCTCCAAGGTATGCGTCCTCTCCAAATCATAAAATACCAGACCACCGTCTCACTGATTCCAAGCCCCGTGACAGGTAAAAGCAGATGATAACTTTTTTGTATGATTATCCAAACGAACATCATTATCCAGATAGCTGTAGACACTTTATTGATTCTGCTATACTCTCCTCGAAATCTTTGCTCTGCTATCTGACATAAATTTGAAGAGAAACTCTTATCTCTTACACGGTTTGCCTTCACATATTCTGCCAGTTCCTGTGCACACTCTGCACTGACATCATAATCAAGGATAACATAATGTGTATATGCAGTATATTCCGCCTCTGTTACCCCGTACTTATCCAGAATACCTTTTACTTCCAAATACTCAGGCGTACCATAGAAATCAAATAATGTTTCCCGTGCTTCCTTAAAGGACATATATTCTTTCCACTCTGGGCTTCTATAGGCCACCCAATCGGCAAATGTTCCCACACTCACAATAAACAGTACTGTAAGAATCACTTCAAGCTGTCTCTTTATCTTTTCCCGAAAAGCAATATCCCTGTTTCCAAGCTGAAAACCACACCATACCGCTATTCCAATAGGCTGGAGCATCAACATTGCATTCTCACGCAAGAGAAAGGACAGCCCTTCAAGCAGTAAAAACAGGACAGTTTTCCCTTTCCCTCCATTTTTTTCAAGCAACAGATATGCATACCCGCCAATCGCCAAAAATGCCGCTGCCGTCGTAAAAGTAATATTGCTGAGCACCCGCAAAGTACATAGTAGAGAAACACCTACTATAAATCCGCCCGCTATATAATTCTTCTTCCTCTCACTGTTTCTGAACAGAGCACAAAAAATCACACTATACACCAGAACATATACCAGAATAAGAAAAAAACCGTACCATGAAATTTCTGGCAAAAATCGATATAAAAGAGACAGGGGCTTTGCAAGCAGGTAGTTCATATATACCGCATGTCCCTCCGGCTGCGCGGTAACCACACCGGACAAAATCTCTGTCAAAAGTTTGTCATCATTTGTCTCAAAATAAATACCGCAAATGAAATAAACACATACCAGCCAGCTTATCGCAATCGCAAGTGCCAGTATACCTTTTCTCACCGGCTTCAAATTTTTTCTCTTCTGTTCCTTTTTCATACTCACCTGTATTCAACAAATCTGTATTGATAAACAATATATTCTCCACCATTCGAAACCACAAATCTGTCACTCTCCAATGGCTCTGTCTGTAATATTTCTGCCAGATAGGCTACTGTCGGATATGGCGTCAAATCAATGTCTCCGCTGACAATCAGATAAATTGTTCCTTCGCAATCAGCGAAGTATTCCTCCAAATAGCTGTTCATGGACGGGCTATTTGAATACCAACTACCCGTTACTGCATTATTACGTCTCCGGTATATTTCCGTGTCGAGTGCTTCTCCCCTGTAATAACTCATAGATAAAGCATCCAATAAATATTTGTTTGACCCATTCTCCTGACAATATTGTTGGATTTCACGCATTCCTTGCATGTACACTTTCTGGCCTTCGTTTTCCATCCTGACAAAACGGTATATATCATATCCTGTTGCAAGGCAGCCGCGCACAAGCACAAGGCACAAAATACATACCGCGATATCTTCCCATTTTGCCCCAGCTTCCTCTGCAAACCATTCCCGAAAGCAGACCGTCACTGTCAGCAAAAATTCACACGCAAACAGAGGAAGAACGATTCTCATCGGGAGCCGCCCTTTCCAAATCAGATACCCTCTCACAACCATGCAGCTCAACCGAAGTCCCAGAAGTGACCAGAGAATATAAAACCTTCTCCTCACCAACGCCCACACGATTCCGACTAGCCAAGCCGAAAACGTCAGTGTCTGCAGCCCCCAGTAATTTGCATGATAGAAGCTTTCCACACTCTCTCTGAAAGTCTCCGCCGTATCTTCTTCAGCATTTCTCTGCTTCATGTATGCAATCAGGTCCGACAGACACTCCGTATTGATTTTTCCCCCAATAGTACCGATTCTGTACGCACTGTACTCAGCTTTCGTCACCTCATATTTTGACAATATTTCGGCAACCTCCTCATACTCCGGCGTTCCATAGTAATCATACAGAGTTGCCCGTGCTGTATTAAAACGGCTGTATTCCTTCCACTCAGCCGTTTTCGGTGCAGCTATGAGACTGCCAAGACCAAACAGCACAATCAAAACAGCTCCATAGAAAAACAGTTGTTTTAATCTCTGCCGCTGTAGTCTTCCGTCTCTCCATAACCAGAAGCCAGCCAATACACAGAAGCCTATCGGCTGAATCATAAGCATGGCATCACGTCTGATGCAGAAAGCTAGTGCTTCCAAAATTATGAATCCTGTTGTTCCCTGCTTCCCTCTATCATACAGAAGCACAACGACATACCCAAAAACAGCAACCATCGCTGCTGCGGAAGTGAATTCCAGATTTCCGATAAAATAGAGATTAATCAAAAAAGCTCCGCCCTGTATTGCCGTTGCCACTAGATATTTATACCACCTGTTGCATAACCGGTACATTCCGGAAAGCACCAGCATATGGCATACTGCCTGCGTTGTTATCAGGAACAGACCATACCAGGGAATCATATCTGTCACACGATATAAAAAAGCAAAAGTTTCTGACAGCAAAGGATTTAAAAATACCGCGTGTCCATCAGGACTTCCCGTAATTGCTCCTGACAGTATTTCATTTATAATCCGGTCATCATTCGTCTCAAAAAAAAATCCAATCTTTATATATGCGAGAAAAAAAAGTACTACAATTATTATGACGCTAACTGCTCGTCGTACCACAGCCTTCATAAAATAACCTCATTCAATATCTTTGGTAAAGCACTACTTCTTGGTCTCTTCCCAGTTCTTCATACCCCGCCTGTTCACACATCGCATCGATTTCCCCGCCGGAAACCGTGAAAAGATACCTACTCTCCAGAGAATTCAGATTCTGTAGCACATACTCCTGCATACAACAGCTGATACCAAAGCCCTCAGGCAGAGCATACAAAAGCTGCCACGGTGTAAGCCGTCCTCCCTGCTCCGTCACATCGCTGAACACCCAGATAACCACATTATCAAAATTGGGGACATCCTCCCGATTCAAAGGCATACTCTCTGCCATAACACCACGCCATTCCTCTACCTGTGCCTGTCGCTCCTCCCGCAGAAAAGGGACCTGATAATCGTATGGAGTTACCGCCATGTAGGAGTACAGATAAGCAAATGTAACACCAATCAACACAGCCTTCTTAAAAAACCTCGTCTCCATCATGGCAACCACAAATACACCCGCCGCCATAAAGGTCAAAAGGTGCTTGCTTCCCTCCGTCAGCTTATACATCAGTAAAAGTGCAAACAGCATGGCGACAAAGCTGAAAGCAAGATGCGCCTCTATCACGAGCTGTCTGCCAATTCTGTCATCCTGCTCTGCTCTGCCTGCCGCATCCTGTTCCCCAGTCTCCCGGTTTTCCCGCCTGCACAGTCTTCTCCATTTTCTCCAGTCCACGAAACTCTGCCCGATTAGAACAAGCATCATGACAAGATATCCCGCAAAAAAAGCTCCGGAGGCAAGCCCTGTACGCAGACCCTGAATCGTATGTCCGTAGAATCCCTTTCCCATTTGATACAGCTTTGATAAAGTATAGCGAATCCCGCCGAAAAATCCCTCTTCAAAGAATGCCGTCACCCAGTCCGTAAAGAACAGCGGCGCAAAATATTCAGCCCCAAGGTAATGCTTGATAGCAGCATAGACTCCCAGCACTACAACCAGCACCGCCCCGGAACCCAGCATGCCCTTCCAGCCGCTTTTGCGAATCCAGAAAAACATGGGGAGAAGAAGAAACAATAATAAATAAGGTCGCATCAGCGTCATAACGCCTGACATTACAAACAGCAGAACCAGCTTATAAGTTCTTTCCCTTTGCAGATAGTTAATCGCCAGACCGTAAAAAAGAATCAGCATGGAAAAGCAGATAACCTCCGGCATGACGGAAAGCATATAGCGCACAAAGGGCGTATAAAGACAGAACAGCAATCCGAGAACGCCGAGCTGTTTCCAGGTTGGTTTTACCAGCCAGACAAAAAGGAAACAACAGAGTGTCATTAACACAATATTGCAGATAATGGGGGACATGAGATTCCACCCGAACAGAAATCCCCAGATAATCCATGGAAATACCAGCACCGGGCTCCATGCTGCAAAGGAAAGCTTCAGCGCATGGCTCTCGTTAAACCCGAAATACCCCAGCGGGTAACCGAAGTTTACAATTCCCTCCACCTGCTTATAGTAAAAAAGCTCATCATTCCATTCGGATTCAGGCAGATATACCTGTCCGATGGTCTTTCCCTGCATGGCGCAGTACACCAGACAGCAAAGAACGGGCAGCAGTCCCAGAAGAACCGCCTTGCACATTGTCACATATCTTTTGTCCTGTTTCCACCAATTCGCAAATTTCCTCATCTATTTTTCCTTATTCTTCCTCGATATTAACCTTTTCCCGAATGACATACTGCGGAGAATTATTCAGGCTGATATAAATGCGCCCGATATATTCTCCAATCAGTCCCAGCATCAGCATAATCATTCCGCCGAAAAACACCAGTGCCGACATGGTGGAACTGAAGCCCATGGGGACATCGGGATTCACCAGACGTTTGATAATGGTATAAATGCCATACAAAAATCCCACCGCCGCACTGGCACCTCCGATTGCGGTAGCAATGCGCAGAGGCTTTACAGAAAAAGCCGTAAAGCCGTTAAACCAAAGTCCCAGCAGCTTTTTCAGCGTATAGCCGGAGTTGCCCTCCTCACGTTCCCTGTGGTTCACCAGCACATTTGTGATATTTCCGGTAGCGCGGAGCACCAGTCCAATCACATAGGGATAGGAGTTCTCATAGCGGATCATATCATTGACGACAAACCGCTTCACGGCAAAATAACTGGAAATATAAAGCTCGGCGGGTTTGCCCAGCATAGTGCGGGTCATGCGTTCATTCACCTTACTGCCGAAGTTGCGGAATGCCGAATGCTGCTTGTGCTCATATTTGGCATAGACCGCATCATATCCCTCCTCCAGTTTGTCTAACAGCTTGTCCACCTCATCTGCCGGGGTCTGCCCATCGTCATCCAGACACACCACATAATCCCCGTCAGAATGACGCAGCCCTGCCATCAATGCCGCATGCTGACCGAAATTTTTTGCAAAACTGATACCCTTGATATTGTCGTGCTCCTCACAAAGTTTCCTGATGACCTCAAAGGTACTGTCGGGGGAACAGTCATTTACCAGAAAAATGTCATGCTCATACTGGGGCATTGTTTTCATCTTTTCTTCGATTTCCGCAATGACATGGGGCAACGTATGCTCCGAGCGGTAACAGGGAATCACAAAACTAATTTTCTTCATAAATCTGTCCTTCTTTTCTTTACGTATTACGTTTGACCAGCCGGAGACGTCACACTATTTTTCAGGGTTCAGCGCCGCCATCAGCACGATATCGCGATATTCTCCGTCGATACACACATCATCCCTCAGGAGCGCTTCCCTGGCAAAGCCTGCCTTCTCATAGCTGCGGATTGCCTGCAGATTCGTGGCAAAAGCCCTTAAGAAAACTCTGTGAAGCTTTTCTTCCTCAAAACAGTAGCGCAGCATCAGCTTTGCCGCTGCGGTGCCAAGCCCGCGCCCGCGTGCCTGAGGCTCTCCGATAAAGATGCCATACTCTGCCTTATTATGATGTCTGTCAATATCGCGGATATATACGGAACCAAGAGGCTTGTCCGTAGAAAGCTCGCAGATAATTGTCTGTACCACTCTGCCTGTCTCCACCATACTGTGAATCCAGTTCTCATGGCTCTCTCTGGTGAAAAGCTCCTGGTAGATAAAATTTTTTCTCACGGCATCACTGTTTCTCCATAACACGATGTCATCCGTATCCTCGTAGGTCATCAGCCGCAGGTAAATGCCTGCCGCCTCGTCTCTATATTCCTTCATTCACATATCCTCTCTCGACCGGTTTTCTCTTCCGGCAGTCTTCTCCCTGCAGCCGTCCGCTTCTTTCCTTCCATATCCGACGCTCGACAGCAAAGCAAAAGGGAATACCGCCATCACGGGATAAATATATCGAAGCTGTACGGTGGGTCCCAGAAGAAGCGTCACAAAATATCCTCCAATCAGCGCAAGGGGAATACACTGCCGATACTGCTTCTTCATTACAAGCCTTGCCAGCAGAAGCAGATAAAACCAGAGCCATACTCCCGGTACAAACAGATACTTTAACACCGGGAGCTTCAGATAGGTATTTTTATCCGCCCACTGCTCCAGCTTCTCATGAAGCCATTCCCATTTGGAAGCCTTGTAGATTCCCCGCGCATTCATGGTGTCCTCCTCCCAGTAGGTCTGGACATAACCCCTTCCCACACGGTCATCCTCCACATTGATATATGCATGGCTTTCATCATTCGGATACAGATATCCGGCGTCCACCGCCAGTGCTGCGTTCAGATAATCTCCGGGATATTCCGCAAGCAATCCGAGCCAGGTCGAAAGGAATTCCTTTGCCCGGTACCTCGCCACATAAGTATTCGTGCTCCGCTTCACCGGGTCGGAAATACCCGGATTATAGCTTTTATAGCCCTCGTTTAATATAAAATCATTTATCAGCGCCTTGTCTGTCTCCTCCATGGTATTGTCATCCTCAGGCAGGACTCCCACCCCTCCATGATAAATCATGGTTCGGGCAAGCTGCTGAATAGGCAGGCTCAGCATCTCACGCTTATCCCCCTGTTCGGCCCCGGATATTCGAAAAATAGCGGAAAGCAGCATGTTTCCCAAAAGCAATGCACCCACAGCCCACAAGAGGATTCTCCCAAAGTAACGCCTGTGTTTCTTTCCGAACAGAAAAACCAAAAGCAAAACGGCAAGCAGCACCAGAAACGCATATTTCCCATTATTTCGGAACAAAATCATGCCCACCGTAGTAAGCAAAAAGGCAATCTCTTTTCGCAGCCGGTGCTCCGTACCTTCCGTTTCCCGCAGCAAATCATACAGGCTCAACAGCTGAAGCACAAAAAACCCCGTAAAGACCGTGTCCTTTGTGATGCTGACTCCCATGTACCAGTGAAAGGGATAAAGCATGCACCAGAGCTGCACCAGAATCAGCCATAGACGCCTGACTCCGTTTTTATAAAGGAAAAACACACCGCAGGCAAGGGAAGCCGCCAGAAACAGCTGCTGTAAAAAAGCAAACACGCCAATACCCGCAGTAACACTGCCAAGCACATTGCTTCCAAGCTTCATAAAGCATTTCAGCAGAAAGGTATGGGCAATCGGATGATGGTCAATGTAATATTGCTCCACCACCTGTCCCGTCTGGACAGGCATGTCATAAGAGCATATGGCGGGATAATAGGCAAGGTATGTCGGAAGCCACGACAACACAATCAGTCCTAAGCTGCCCGCAAAAATTTTCCACGGTCTGATACACCATATCTCCCGGGCGCTTTTCTGCCCGGAAATCCGCCGAGAATCCTTCCACAGAAAAAGGGTGCAGACCAGTCCTCCCAGCAAGGCGCCTCCCAACAGGCTTACCGCCAGCGTTTTTACCGTATAAGCGCCCGTCCATACAATATTGCCCTGCTCTGCCAGGTCACCGCCCGTCAGGCAGCAGAAAAGAAACAGACTCCCTGTCAGGAAAAACAAGATATATGCAGTTAATCCGGCAGGCATTTTCCTTCTATTCATAAATCTGTTTCATCTTACCCCTTTTTTCCGCACTGATTTTTGCCAGTCGGTATTCAAAATCACGCCTGTCCTTTGCCGCAAGCACATCCAGAATCATTCCGGCAAAGAAGGACTGAATGCCGGCCAGCACAATAAAGCCGGAAGCAATCAGTGTAGGGAATCTGGGTACCAGTCCCGTCCTGAAATATTCGCTGAAAACGGGAAGCATCAGACAGAGTGCAATCAAAATAAGTAACAGGCAGAGTGCCCCGAAAAAGCGCAGTGGCTTATAATTCTTGTACAGCTGCAGCATCTTGCGGATAACGCGCATACCATCGCTGTAGGTATTCAGTTTGGATACACTGCCTTCCGGCCTGTCACGGTATTCCACCACAACATTTTCCACCTGCATACCATAATTTACCGCGTGAATTGTCATCTCCGTCTCAATCTCAAACCCTGTCGAAAATACAGGAAAAGTCTTTACGAATTCATAGCTGAAAGCTCTGTAGCCCGTCATGATATCCTTGATGTCAGAATGGAACAGACTGTTGATACCCGTCCGCATCAGGCTGTTGCCGAAATTGTGAAAGGGTCTCTTGTTTTCCGTAAAATAGGTAGAGGACAGCCTGTCCCCCACTACCATATCCGCATTGTGCACCAGAACCTTGTCCACCAGCTCTCTCGCACAGTCCAGCGGATAGGTGTCGTCTCCGTCAATCATCAGATAACACTCCGCGTCAATTTCCCTGAACATGCGGCGGATGACATTGCCCTTCCCCTGCTTGTACTCATAGCGTATTTCGGCTCCCGATGCTTTTGCCAGTTCCACCGTACGGTCCGTGGAATTATTGTCGTAAACATACACCACCGCCTCCGGCAGCGCGTTTCTCACATCCCGAACCACCTTGGCAATCGTCTGTTCTTCGTTATAACAGGGAATCAAAACAGCAATTTTATCCATTTCGTAAAGTCCTTTCTGAACATAGT
Source organism: Acetatifactor sp. (assembly GCA_051877795.1). Classification (GTDB taxonomy): domain Bacteria; phylum Bacillota; class Clostridia; order Lachnospirales; family Lachnospiraceae; genus Acetatifactor. The sequence goes on along the minus strand of JBJEJG010000047.1, from coordinate 6,809 downwards.
TATTATTATTTTACCACGAATAAAAGATAACAGCCACTGTTTTTGTAAAATAAATTATGATATAATGTACGCGGATAGAAAACCAAGCGACGCAGAATGCGGCATTTGGTTTTCTGCGCGATAACGAGCAAACCGTCTGCGGAGCAGACAGGAAAGCACGAAGTGCGGGTTTGCGAGTATGATATAATGAGTGCAAAAGAAAAACAAACGGCCGCGAAGCGGACATTTGTTTTTCTTGCGTCATTAGCGAACGAATATCCTGCGAAGCAGGATGGGAAAATTCGTGAGCTTATGATAACTGTATAAAGAGGAGTTTTCACACATGCAGACATTTTCTCAAAGGTTATACACATTTGCCTGTCGGTTTATACAGATTTTCAGCCTGATACTGACCGCCATCCTTTTTCTGGGCGCTTTCCTGTCCACCTGCTACAGCCTGGACATGGAATCCCAGCTGGTTCTCATCCGCTGGGACAATCCGCTTTTGAATTTACTGGGAATGGCTGTTTTTTCCGCCCTTTTTGCGGGTCTCTGCATCCTCTCCCAAAAGAGGCACGTCCGCCTGCTCACGGCACTTGTCCTGATATGGTGCATAGCTGTCGGCGCCCTTCTGGTTGTCTTTGGAAAAACTGTGCCTGCCGCAGATGCCATGTCGGTTTACTCCATTGCGGAAGCTCTTGCCGCCGGAGATACCTCCGTCATTCATCCCACGCAGTCCTACCTCTCTTACTATCCGCAGCAGGTCGGTCTGACCGCCTTTTTTGAATTACTCCTCCGGCTGTGCCGCCTTCTGCCGGTAGATGTTACCGCCTACCATTTTATTAAGTGTTTTTATGTACTGCTTGCATGCATCATTATTCTTTTTCAGAAAAAAACGGTGCACCTGCTCTGGGGAAGCGAAACCGCTGACTGTATCTATCTGCTGCTTGCGGGTGCGAATCTGCCCCTCCTGATGTACACCTCCTTTGTCTACGGTGAAATTCCTTCCTTTACGGCAATTACCCTGGGCTTTTTCCTTCTGGCAAAGCTGTGGAAGGACCGGGAATACAGCGCGGCAAAGAGAATTCTTTTTTCCGCCGGAGCCCTGCTCTTTCTGACTCTCGGCGTCATGCTGCGGAAAAATAATCTTATCTTAATCATTGCCGTTTTAATCGTCATCTTCCTGCAATGGCTCCGGGACAGACGACATATGCTGCTTGTCTGGGGACTGGTCTGCGGTCTGTGCTGCTTTCTGGTTCTCCCTGTTACGCAGAAAATGTATGAGCACAGAGCGGAAAGCTCCCTAAGCTCCGGTGTGACCGCCACGTCCTATTTTGCCATGGGAATGCAGGAGTCCTCCAGAGGAAACGGCTGGTACAACGGCTTCAATTTCAACACCTATCGTGATACCGGAATGGACACAGACGCCACAAATACCATCAGCCGGGAAGCCATTCGGGAACGTCTGGCATTCTTCGGGGAAAATCCCGGCTATGCCGCGCGCTTTTATCTGCAAAAGTACCTGTCCCAGTGGGCGGACGGCACCTATGCCTCCCGTCAGGCAACCCTTGCTACCTTCGGCGGACGAACCTCCTTTTTCACCTCACTCTACGAGGGAAATGCCAGCTTATTTTTCATTGAATACTGTAATGCCTATCAGAATATGCTGTATCTCGGCGGACTGTTCTTCTGCCTGACGGCTTTTCGGAAAAAACAGAATCAGCTCCCCCTCTATCTGGGCTTCATCGGTATCGTGGGTGGATTTCTGTTCCATATTATCTGGGAGGCAAACTCCAGATACATCTTCCTCTACAGCCTGCTTCTGATGCCCTATGCGGCACAGGGACTGGCGCTGCTTTATAAGTCTGTCTTTACCGGACTTTCAAGCCATGCTAAAATATCAAAAGACAATATCCATCAGGAACATAAAAGCAAGTGAAGGGAAAGGAACCAGACCGGGTATGATTTCCATAAAGAATTTAAGTAAAAAGAAGCTATATTACATTGCCGCAGGCGCCATTCTTCTCTGCTGCCTGGTGACCAGGCTGTGGCGGCTTGACACGCTTCCGTCCGGAATCCATTTTGACGAAGCCGGCATGGCATATGACGCATGGTGTCTCTCCCAATACGGCGTAGACCGCTATCTGATTTCCTGGCCCGTGTATCTCAATAATTTCGGCGGAGGGCAGAGCGTACTCTATGCCTATCTTTGTGCCGGTCTGTTCAGGCTTTTCGGCTACAGTATCTGGTTGGTACGCCTTCCTGCGGTGCTCTTCTCGCTTTTGACTGTCCTCTACGGGATGAAAATTGCGCGTAAACTATATCCTGAAAGCTATTTTCCCGCACTTGCAACCGGCGTTCTGCTGACAATCTGCCCCTATCTTGTTCTGATTGGTCGGCTCGGTCTCGACTGTTTTCTGACGCTGGGTGCATCCACTGTATTCCTGTACTACTTTATCTGCGCCATAGACAGCGGGAAATACCGCTATTATGTGATTGCCGGATTTATCGGCGGTCTGCTTTTGTACACCTATATTCTGACCTATGTCATTCTTCCTGTTTTTCTTCTGCTGGCCCTTATCTACGTAATTCGGTGGAAGCGGTTTTCATTAAGCCACTGGACTGCCATGGCAATTCCCATGGGAGTCCTTTCCATTCCGCTCATTCTCACCCAGCTTGTCAACATTTTTGACCTGGAGGAGATTCATCTGGGCATTTTTACCTGTATTCGTCTGATCAGCTACAGAACCTCCGAGTTCAAGGGCTTCCAGTTACAGTTTCTGAAGGACTTGATTTACGATATATTTATTTATGGCGACTTCGAATACTGTAGTATTCCGGACATCCCAACCCTGTATTACACCACAATACCCCTGTTTGTTATCGGTCTGCTCCGTTCCTTCTGTAACTTTTTTCTGTCTTTAAAGAATAGAAAAACCGATTACAGAGACTTTGTCTTTACATGGTTTTTAATTGTATTTTTTCTTTTCTGCACCGTCAGTCCAAACGGTTACCGTATCTGCGGCATCTACTACTGCGTCATCATGATTGCCGTAGAAGGTCTTCTCTGTGTGCTTGGTTTCTGCCGGAACAGGCTGCGCGGAAGAGCATCCCTGATTCTGCCAAGTGCCGTTTCTGCGCTCGTTACCTGCATTTACCTCGTGTGCTTTGTCCGCTTCGGAATTTATTATTATTTGGGTGACTATACAAGAGACTACTACCCGCTCAACCACTTCCACATTACAGTGACGGAGGCAGTTGAATTCATTCGGGAACACCCGCAGTATGGTCCAAAGGAAACACAGCTTGCAGAGCCCCCCATCCATTTCGCGCTGAGCACGCTGGATTCTCCCTATGACCTGCTTCTCCTGAATCCGCAGGAGCTGTATGTTCTGGACTATTTCCACTGCTCCTGTCTCGGCGAGATCGAAAAGGACTGTAACTATATTGTGAGAGATATTTATGCACAATATGCGGATAAATTGAGGGCAGCCGGCTTCACGGAAATCAATTACGGAAATTACTCGCTGTTTTACTATGAAGGCAGCTCCGAAAATACTGCCAGATAATGAATGAAAGAAAGAGAAAGCAATATGAACAAATTACAGAACACCCGAAAATGGATTGCAAAACATTTGCCTTTTGCACTTTTCGCACTCCTTCTTCTTGTTTTCGCAGTTACACGGCTTTGGCGGCTTCTCACCCTGCCTTCCGGCTTTCACTCTGACGAGGCAGGAATGGCGTATGATGCATGGTGTCTTTCTCAGTACGGAGTAGACCGTTATTTAAAAAGCTTTCCTGTCTATCTGACAAACTTTGGTGAAGGTCAGAGTGCTTTGTATGCCTATCTGACTGCCGGCCTGTTTCGGTTGTTCGGTTTTCACGAGATTCTGATTCGCATTCCGGGTGTCTTCTTTTCTTTTCTGACCCTGATTTTCGGAATGCTTCTTGTACGAAAAATTTTTCCGGGCAGGCCTTACCTTGTTCTGGGTGCCGGATTTCTCCTCACTGTCTGCCCTTATTTTATTCTGGCATCCCGCTTTGGTCTGGATTGTAACCTGATGCTCGGCGCTTCTACTGTATTTCTCTATTTTTTTGCGAACGCCCTTGGCACCGGAAAGTACCGATACTATATCCTCGCAGGAATCACCGGAGGTCTTACCCTGTACTCCTACATTCTCTCCTACCTGATGATGCCGCTCTTCCTTCTCCTGTCACTGATTTATGTTATCAGTATCCGCAGATTTTCCTTTCAGAAATGGGTCGCCATGGCAATTCCCATGTTTCTGCTGGCATTCCCGTTAATTCTGACACAGTGCATCAATCTGTTTGACTGGGAGGAGATGCAGCTGGGTATTTTCACTCTCACCAAGCTGGAAGGCTATCGTTCATCTGAACTGCAGCCTGTCAGCCTCGGCAGCTTCAAGCTGGTCGTCAACGACATTTTTATCGGAGACATGTGGGTACATAACTCCATTCCCGGTATTCCAAATATGTACTGGATTTCTATTCCCCTGATTGTCATAGGACTAACTCACACAATCTACAAAACCGTTATCTCCTTCCGCAGGCGCAGCCTTGACATAACCGTTCTGGCCTTGTGGTGGTTTCTGTCTGTATTCTTCATTGTGTGCCATATTACGCCCTGCATCAACCAGCTAAACAGCATCTTTTTTGTACTGGTTCTCTTTGTTGTGGACGCTGTTTCCCTGATTCCCCCTCTGAGAAAATGGGGAAGCGCTGCAATTAAGGCATCCATCGCCGGAATCTATGTCTTTTGCTTTTTCCGGTTTGCGACCTACTACTACCTGGGACAGTACACCGCAGACAATTATCCTCTGGGTTACTTTGACATCCGGGTTTCCGATGCCATTACTTTTATTGAAGAACATCCGCAGTATGGTCCCAAGGGCACGCAGATGGCAGAGTTACCAATCTACTTTGCGCTGAGTACTCTGTATTCTCCCTACGACCTTCAGCTTTTCAACTCTCACGAGCTTTACCTGATGGACGGATATTACCACTGTAATTGTCTCGGAGAAATTGAGGACGGATACAATTATATTGTCAGAGATGTCTACGGCGTATATGCCGACAAGCTCCGGACCGCCGGATTCACGGAAATCAATTACGGAAATTATTCGTTGTTCTACCAGGAACAGTAATCCGTCCGCACAGTGCTCCTTCTTTAAAATAAAACAGGTATAATGGAGCCATGTTACTACATAAATCAGTGCATAAAGTTTGTTAAGGCTTCCGTTGCCAAAAAGATATATTCCATTTCACAAACAAGAAATGCTGATGCCAACGCCAATAAAAAGTCAAACACTATCGAAACTACTTTATAGGCATACACACAGTTTATATTTGCATATGTCATAAGTGCAATCAATGTCTGATAGGCAACGTTATAGCAAGATAATACAGCATATCGTCAGAGCAGACGTCCCGCCCAACATAACGAATTATCATTCCCAGAAAAGTTATACTTCCCAAGAAAAAATAATTTCTGTTTTTTTCAACAAATTCCCACACCTTTTTTTCTATCGGAAGCATAATTAATCCTCTCTTTTTACTGTCAAGTTTACTTTCTCAAGCACATCAGAAACCTGATAACCGACTCAGCATATCCTCATAAGACGCAAATCCATATGCCACATAATCCTCCGACTGATATATGACATCCTGTTTATCCAAACCATCTACAAAACAAAATCTGTCATCTTCCCCAACCGACAGTAGGATGAACACCTTCCCCTCTGGATGAGAAGCCGCATGGCTCCTTTTCTGAAGCCATGGATATATGTCATCGACATCCTCTATGTCATCCTGAATATCCAACCATGTCCAAACTTCTATTTTGCCATCCGATAATTCCGTCAAAACATTGGCATTCCAGAAAGTAGCATATCCCTCGCAGTAGTCCTGTTCCACAAGAGTTTCTGCAATTTCATATCTTGCCGCATTTTTATCTACCGTTGCCCAATCCCTGTACATAACGGCTCCGCACCCCATGGAAAGCAGCAACATTGCCGTTATCAGCCAATATCCAGTGTTTGTTTTTTCCTCTTCCCTTTTCCCAAAGCAGATAAAAATAACCGGGAAACCGAATATAATAATCGGAATATTATATCTGTCCATATAGCTCATACTGGTCATGGAATACATCAGAATATATATAACAAATGCGGACAGATAAAAGTAGGTCACTATCTGCTCTTTGGCATTATACTTTTCGCGATGCCGCATAATATGGATGACGCTATACAGCATTAAAATAATAATAAAACCGCACGTAGCATTCACTGCGAGATCTGTTGAAAAGATATTGCCACCCTGCTTATATCCAAGTGCATACAGCCATCCATTGACTACATTCATTATCTTTTCCATGGAAACGGGAAGATAAACCATATCGCTATGATTCTCAAAATAATAAATTCTACTGAAAATTTTGCTGTTAATAAAATATCCCACACAGGCACCAAGACTGGTCACAACAGCATAAAGCAACTTTCCCCCCCAATTTGAAAATCCGACATTTTTATTTAAAAAGCCATACAGTAATATTGCACACAAAATCGGCATATAAAAAATCAAAAATTGTCTCAAGCCACCCATTCCTGCAAAAATTGACAAGAAAATGCCCAGCGTCAGAAAAATAATCTTTTTGTCGCGGCTGCTTTCCTCAAACTCAAACAGCAGTCCAAACAGAAGCAGGGAAATTACAATGTGGGGAATATAATAAACACCCTTCAGAACAAACTCAAAATAAGAACTTGAAAAAGGCAGAAGCAATAGAATTCCAATGCAGGCATACCATCTGCTCA
>JBJEJG010000046.1:0-19593 GCA_051877795.1 Acetatifactor sp. | reverse complement strand
GTCCTATGGAAACTTTTTTCATATTATACTGCATCATTACTACGCATTCGCAATGTTCCGTAAACGGAAACATATCTATGGCAACACTTCTCATCACCCGATATCCTTTTTTTGTCAGATACTTTAAATCCCGAACCAAGGTCTCGGGATTACAGGAAATATAGACCACACGCTCCGGCTTTATACGGACAACTGCACTCAAAAATTCCTCGCTGCTGCCGCTTCTTGGCGGATCCATAAGAAGCACATCCAGTTTTGCATCCTGCTCGGCCATCTCCAGCAGAAATCTTCCGGCATCATTCTGATAAAACTGAATGTTTTTAATCTGATTTTCCTTGGCATTGTTACGTGCGTCTCTGACAGCATCCGGGTTCAGTTCCACACCGATGACCTTTGCTGCCCTGTCACTGGCAATCATGCCAATCGTTCCGGTGCCGCAATAAGCGTCCAGCACCGTTTCTTTCCCGGTCAACCCCGCAAATTCCAGGGCTTTTCCGTACAGCTTCTCCGTCTGCACCGGATTTACCTGATAGAAGGACTTGGGAGAAATACGGAAGATTTTGCCGCAGAGCACATCTTCAATATATCCCTTTCCGTAGATAACCTGCTCCCTGTCGCCCAGAACCATACTGGTATTCCTGTCGTTGACATTGATTACCACGGTGGTAATCTCAGGATGAAGCTTCAACAGAGCTTTGACAAAATTATTTTTTGAGGGCATGATGGGCGAGCTTAAAACAAGCACCACCATAATCTGCCCCGTCACGTGTCCGGTACGAACCAGCACATGCCGCAAAAGCCCATATCCGGTATCTTCATTATAGGGTCTGATTTTGAAAGACCTCAAAAGCCCTCTGATAGAGACAATAATCTCATCTGCCTTCTGATTTTCAATCAGACAGCTGTCCACGGGCACAATTCTATGACTTTTTTCCTCATAGATGCCGGAAATGGGATTGTGTTTTCTGTCCTCTCCGAATACCGCGTGTACCTTGTTACGATAATGGGTGGGCTGTTCCATGCCGATTATCGGCTCCGGCCTGCCATACGGCTCCATCAGTTTGCGGAACCGCGTCGCCTTCGCCTGCAGCTGCTCCTGATAATCCTTCTCAATCCACTGGCAGCCTCCGCATTTGGAAGCGACAGGACAAATGCTTTTCTTCTTTCCGTTTTCCTGCTTCATGTTAATCCTCCATAAGAAAAAGGTCTTTCCGAGATGCTTCGCATTCACGATGAAGTGTCACTGGAAAATTTACGCTGAAAGGCGCACATTGAAAAAAGAGTCCAGACAAACTGGACTCTTTCTGCGTCGGAGTGGCGGGATTCGAACTCGCGACCTCCACCTCCCTAAGATGGCGCTCTAACCAAGCTGAGCCACACCCCGTGACACATTAAGCATTATAACGTACCACGGAGAAAAAAGCAATAGTTTTTTTCAAAATTGTGCAAATTTTTGCAACACTTTAAATCCCTTTAAACCAGAAGCAGAATTCCAGCCTTTTGTCCACAGAAAGCAGATATTCCTCATGCACTTTTGAGCCCCAGCTGTCATCACCGCCCACACCCATCTGACCAAGTGCGGCGCGAATCACCGTATAGTGCACAGGCGGCAGTTCGTTTGGATGAGAGGCGTTTTCCAGCTCGTGGGGTGTGTAAGGCAGCGCAGAAAAATACATTCTGTCACTGACAAACAGAAGTCCTCTTCCCTTGTCATCCGTCACTCTGGCATATCTGACTTCGGTCTTGTTTCCGCATTCCTGGGGTACCATGTAGCGTGCCATGTTATCTGCAACCTTATTGCTGTATAATCCCAGTTTTGCTCCCTGCATTCTGTCCGCATAGGTTTCCTCAGGACCGTTTCCGTACCACTCCAGATTATCGTAGTCCGCATCCAGCTTAAAAAGCATGCCGAACTCAGGCATATCCCCCAGTTCAGCAACCGGCTGGTAGGAAAGCGTTGTCTTGATGGTTCCGTCTCCGTAAACCTCATATTTCACCTGACAATCAGCAGCGGGGCTTGTGGGCAACAGATAGGTATAGGTAACCGTCACCTGTGTTTCTTCCACTTGTACCACGGGGTTTTGTTCCCGGATGCCCTTGTGTGTGGCGTACATGCTGGCAAGCTTCCACTGCCCGTACCTCTGCATCATGTCGTTTCCGCAGTCATTGTCAATGGGGGCACGCCAGAAATTGGGTTTTGGTATGGTCTTCAAAAACTCTTTTCCGCCGAACCGATAGGACACCAGCCCACCGCTGTTATAGGAGAACAAAGCCTCAAACTCCTCGCCGCGCACTCCCAGACTGTAGTTGCCCCGAATCACTTCAAAGGGCTTTCTGACCGCAATCGGCTGAGGTGAAATCAACTTCCTTGTCACCGGCATTGGTGCAGCCGGGTCTTTTCCGCTCTGTCTCATGAACACACACTGTCCGAAGGCAAGCTCATGGCCTGCACTTGCCCAGGGTGTATCCTTCTTCAGACAGAAGGACACTGTAATAACGTACTCTCCTTTTTCGGGATAAGAAGAAAGCTGAATCGGCATTGCGAACTCTCCGCTGCAGCCCGGTTCCACATCCGTAGGCAGAAGAACCTCTTCCAGCAGTCTGCCCTCCTGCTCCAGGCGGACAAAGCAGTCAAAATCACTGGTATCCACAAACAGGTTTTTGTTGATAATCCGAAGCTTCTCCTCCGTCACCTCAATGGCGATATTTCTGTAATTATACTTTACCTCCTGCATCTTGGGCGAAGGCATCCTGTCCCCACCGTAGACAATTCCGTTTCCACTGAAATTATAATCGCTGGGACGGTCATCAAAATCTCCGCCGTATGCCTGAAATTCCCTGCCGTATCTGTCCTTTTTATAAATGGACTGATCCACATAGTCCCAGATGAAGCCTCCCTGGTACAGAGGCTCGCTGTCCGTCAAATCCGTATACTTGTGCATGGCCCCACACGAATTTCCCATGGCATGAGTGTATTCGCAGCAGATAAAGGGCTTACTTCTGTCCTTTTTCAGCCACTCCTCTATATCAGCCGCATGGGTATACATCTGGCTTTCCATGTCACTGGTATCGGGATAGCTCCTGTCATGGAACACCCCCTCGTAATGAACAAGCCTTCCCGGGTCATTTTCCCGGAAAAAGCAGGACATGTCATAGATATTCTTTCCTCCAAAGGACTCATTTCCGCAGGACCAGATTAAGATGGAGGCATGATTTTTGTCCCTTTGGTACATAGAATTCGCACGGTCAAGCATCATGTCATGCCATTCAGGGCGGTTGCCGGGCACCACGCTGTCTCTCTCTGCAAGTCCCCTCTCCGCAGGCTCCCATGAGCCGTGAGATTCCAGATTACACTCATCAATCATATACAGTCCCAGCTGGTCACAGAGGCTGTAGATTCTGGAATCGTTTGGATAATGACAGGTACGGATGGCATTGATGTTGTGCTGTTTCATTGTCACAAGGTCCTGCCACAGCTCGTTCTCGCTCACCACCCGTCCGGTACGGGAACTGAACTCATGGCGGTTCACACCCTTGAACACAATACGCTTACCGTTTAATTTCATCAGAGTATCCTGAATCTCAAAGCGTCTGAAGCCCACAAGCTGGGGAATGACTTCACAGACACGCCCGTCTTCATCCAACACCTCAATCACAAGCTTATAAAGATTCGGCTCCTCTGCACTCCACAGCAGAGGCTTTTCCACAGGAATCCGAAAATGATTTTCTTCCTTCAGTGTGGCAGTCATGTCTGCCACCGTTCTGCTTTTTATCACCTGCCCGGGAAAACGCTCATACTTCCGGGAAAATCGGAATAATTTCTCCTCCTCCAAAAGTGTCACGGAGATTTTTCCTGTCCCCGACGTTTTCAAATCAAGGGCAAGCTCCGCGCTGTCAAGCCCGTCATTTAAAAGCGTCTGAAGCCTGATGTCCCATATATGGGTGTCCGGCACCGTGTAGAGATACACGTCCCGGAAAATTCCGGAAAAGCGGAAAAAGTCCTGATCCTCGCACCAGCTGCTGGAGCTCCATTTGAACACCTGTACCGCCAGCTTATTCTCACCCTCCCGTAAAAAAGGCGTCAGTTCAAACTCGGAAGGCGTAAAGGTATCTTCGCTGTAGCCCACGTAGCTGCCATTACACCAAAGCGCCATGGCGCTCTCCACACCCTGAAAGGAAATATACAAAGGCTCTCCTTTCATGCAATCCGGCACAGTAAAATACTTTACATAGCTTGCCACAGGGTTAAAGTGCTCCGGCACTTGTCCGGGCAGGGCCTGCTGCCTGCCATCCCACGGGTACTGCACATTGGCATACTGCGGACTGTCATACCCCTCCATCTGAATATGCGCGGGGACGCGGATATCTGCCCAATCCCTGCAGTCGTAGTCCACCGCCTCAAAGCCCTTTATAGAAGCCTGATAATTGGGCGCATACGCAAATTTCCACAGTCCGTTCAGGCTTTGCCGGAAAGAAGAAGTCCCCGCCTTTTCCTCAGTGGAATTTCTGTACCAGATATGGTCTGAATGGGCATCCATCCTGTTTTCCCTGAAAAATTCAGGGTTCTTTACCTTATTGTAATCAAACTGCATTTTTTCCTCTCATTCTGCCGCCCGGACGGCGCTAAAATCCTCTTTCGTCAGCTGTCACAGTGCTTCCAGTGCATTACACAGAGCCTGCACGTTCTCATCCTTGGTTGCCCAGCTGGTACAGAAGCGGACACAGCTGTGCTTTTCATCCACCCTGTGGTCGTAAGAATATTGGAAACGCTCTCCCAGCTTCTCCAAATCCTCATCCGGCATCACCACAAAAATCTGATTGGTGTGATTGGGTGCCTCATAACGATACCCCTTCTTATCCATAACCCACCGAATCTTTTCTGCCTGTGCAACAGCCTTTTTGGCAATCTCAAAATAAAGATTATCCGTAAACAGAGTGTCAAACTGGATGCCAAGCAGTCTGCCCTTCGCCAGCATACCGCCCTTCTGTTTAATGAAATAACGGAAATCCTTCTTCAAAGCTTCACTGCTGATAACCACCGCTTCGCCGAACAGCGCTCCCACCTTTGTTCCGCCAATGTAAAATGCATCCGTATATTTTGCAATCAAAGGCAGCGTCAGGTCATTGCCGGGTGCCATCAGACCGTATCCCAGTCTCGCCCCGTCCAGAAACAGGTAAATATCATAGCTGCGGCAGGCCTCATAAATTGCCTGCAGTTCAGCCGCAGAGTAGATGGTTCCCAGCTCGGTGGGACTGGATATGTACACAATGCCGGGCTGTACCATATGTTCAAAGCTGCCGTTTGTCCTGTGAGCCTCACAAGTCTCCCGGATTTGCTCCGCCGAAATCTTTCCGTCCATGCCGTGCAGTTCCAGCACCTTATGCCCGCAAGCCTCCACTGCACCCGTCTCATGGACATTGATATGCCCCGTATCAGCGCAGAGCACGCCCTGATGAGAACGCAGTGCCGCATCAATGACCGTAAAATTGGCCTGCGTACCGCCCACCAGAAAATGCACCGCAAGACTTTCATCCCCACATGCCCTTTTTATCTTTTCTGCCGCCTGTCTGCAATAGTCATCCTCGCCATAGCCGACAGTCTGCTCCATATTTGTTTCCAGCAGACGCTCCATAATCCTGGGATGGGCGCCCTCCGTGTAATCACACTGAAACATTATCTTCCGTTCCATCACGCTTCCTTCTCCTCCAACAGTGCAACCAGATATTCCCATACTCTTCTTGTAGAGGAAATGCTTAAGGTTTCCTCTGTGGTGTGAATTGCCGTCATCTGTGGTCCCATGGAAACACAGTCCAAATCATGAATCTTGCTTCCCAGAATACCGCACTCCAGGCCGGCATGAATTGCCTCCACCTTGGGTGCCACACCGTACATCTTCTCATACAGAGCTACCATCTTCTCCCTGAGAGGAGAATCCTTGCGGTATTTCCAGCCGGGATAATCCCCTGTTACCTGATTGCTTCCGCCTGCGAGAGCTGTCAATGCACAGAGCTTGTCAATCAGAGCATACTTTGAACTCTCCACGCTGCTTCGCACGGAAAACTCTGCCAGAAGGCTGCTCTCCTGATATTCCATAATTCCAAGATTCAGCGAGGTTTCCACCAGTCCGGGCATATCTGCGCTCATGGCCTGCACTCCGCCGGGCAGCGAAATCAGAAAGGCTGCAGCCTTTCTTGTGTCCTCCGCTGTCACACAGGAAAAGCTGCCCTGTTCCAGTCTGGATGCTTTTATGACAAAACCGGGGTCTTTTGTGGCAAGCTCCGCCTGAATCTCTTTCTCCACTGCATCCAGTACGGAAGCAAACTCTGCGCTGTCCTTTTCGTCGATGACAAGTACAGCCCTTGTCTCCCTTGGAATCGCGTTATCCGCAAGACCACCCTTGCCCTCCGCAAGACCTACCGGAAGCTTTGCGCTGAGTCTGTATAACAGTCTTCCAAAGAGACAGTTGGAGTTTCCTCTCTCTTTGTGAATTTCTCCGCCGGAATGTCCGCCTAAAAGTCCTCCCGCAATTACCTCGTAAGCCACGCCGTTCCGCTTTTCCACTCGCAGCGGAACATTACATTTTACTCTCGCGCCGCCCGCACAGCTGGTCAGAAAGATACCTTCATCCTCGGAATCCAGATTCACCATACGACTTCCCTTCAGCATGGAAAGATCAATTCCTCTTGCGCCGTCCATGCCGACCTCCTCATCTACGGTGATAATAACCTCCAGCCTGGGGTGTCTGATCGTATCTGAATCAAGCAATGCCAGGGAATAAGCTACGGCGATACCGTCGTCTCCGCCGAGGCTGGTACCTTCCGCATAGATTTCGTCTCCCCTGACTGCAACCTTCAGTCCCTCCGTCTTCATATCAATCTCACAGTCCGGCTTTTTCACCGCCACCATGTCCATATGTCCCTGCAAAATCACAGTCGGCTCTTTCTCGTAACCGGGGGTAGCCTCCTTGACAATAATTACGTTTTTCAGTTCATCCTGTACGCAGAAAAGATTTCTGGCCTTCGCAAACTGAACAAGGTAATTGCTAATCTGCTCCACATTTCCCGACCCGTGCGGAATCCTTGTTATCTCTTCAAAATAGGTAAAAACACTCTTCGGTTCCAGATTCGATAATACACCCATGTTTTTTCTCCTTTTGCTAAAAATACTGTTTCTATTTTACCTCTTTTCTGCGGCAATGTACAGATAGCAAAAAGACACTCTTTTCCCAAAAAGAAAAGAATGTCCGCTTGCAATGAAAAACTCCCCGAGCAGGGCTCGAACCTGCAACAACTCGGTTAACAGCCGAGTGCTCTACCATTGAGCTATCGAGGAAAAGGCTTTACTTTTTCCCTTTTGTAATGGCCTCCCAGAGTCCATTCAGGTAAGCTGCACCCAACGCCCTGTCATAAAGACCATAGCCGGGTCTTCCCGTCTCGCCCCAAATCATTCTTCCGTGATCCGGACGTACATAGCCGTTGAAGCCATTGTCATACAGCGCCTTCATAATGGCATACATATCCAGAGTACCGCAGGCAGACAGATGCGCCCGCTCCTCAAAGCCTTTGCTTTCCGGCAGTACTGCCACATTCCTCATATGGACAAAATGAATTCTGCCCATGGCAGCATACTTTTTCGCCAGCTTCACCACATCATTGTGACAGGAACAGCCCAACGAACCGGTACACAGGGTCAGTCCGTTGTTTGACTCATCCACCAGCTTTAAAAATCTGTCCAGATTCTTTTCGTCGGTGATGATGCGAGGCAGTCCAAAAATACTCCAGCAGGGATCATCCTCGTGGATTGCCATGTTCACACCGCACTCCTTTGCCACGGGAATAATGCGCTCCAGAAAGTACTTCAGATTATCCCAGAGCTTTTCTTCTGTCATGGCACGATACTCCGCCACAACATCCCGCAGTTCTGCGCGGGTATAGCTGGCATCCCATCCCGGTAAGGTAAGATCACTGTCAGTTTGCAAAGGATTCACGGCATCCACCTGCTCCTGATAATAGGCAAGGGTTGTGGAACCGTCGGGAAGCTCATGGGCAAGCTCTGTTCTCGTCCAGTCAAATACCGGCATGAAATTATAGCAGATACATTTCACGCCCGCCTCTGCCACCCGTCGAATGTTCTCACAGTAGTTCTCAATATAGTGATCTCTGGTGTTCTTGCCCAACTTAATGTCCTCGTGAACAGGAATACTCTCCACCACCTCAAAGCGCATTCCCTCAGCCTCAATTCTGGCCTTCAGGCCGGCAATGCTCTCTCTGCTCCACACCTCACCCACAGGCACATCGTACACAGCCGTCACTATCGTTTCCATACCCGGAATCTGCCGGATATATTTTAACGGAACCTTATCCTCTTCTCCGTACCATCTGAATGACAGCTTCATACTTCCTTTCCCTTTCCCGCACAGACTCCCTTACATACCGCAGATAAGCCTGAATGCGCAAACCATGTGGGGCTCCCGCCACTGTAATCATTCCTTACGGAAAAATAGTATGTTCAAATTTTTTTATAATATTCCTGCTTTTTGTAATTGTTTTTTTTCGAAAGCTATGCTATAATTTCATCCATGCAGATATAGTTCATCGGTAGAACGCTAGCTTCCCAAGCTGGAGAGACGGGTTCGATTCCCGCTATCTGCTTTTTATGTTATCTGATATAGTTTCTACTGTTCTTATCCACTTGCATTCATTCTTCGTATCTTATCATTTTGATTACACCCTGCTTGAAACATAATATGTTTACCCGGGGAGCCAAGGTGGACGTTATGCCAGCCGCTGGACTGTATAGAAAGGAGCTGGTGTCAATGGTTACATATTCTGATTTGATTCAGTTTGTAATTATGCTTTGCGCTGTGATAACTCTTGTTATTTACTCACAATGTAAAAAGTAGCGCCCTCCGTCTGACAAACTAAGGCGCTACTTTTTGTAGATGTATGTTTGCCAGCGGCTAGGTGTACACTAGCTTTTGGCTCTCTCGTTAAGCATATTATAGCAACAGTGCCGGCAGGTGTCAATCCAGAATTGTCCTCTACCGCAGCACTTTCAGCCATTCCAGGGCATTCCATATGCCGTCTTCATCCACATCCGTAGTGACAAAATCAGCTATTTTCTTTA
Source organism: Acetatifactor sp. (assembly GCA_051877795.1). Lineage (GTDB taxonomy): Bacteria > Bacillota > Clostridia > Lachnospirales > Lachnospiraceae > Acetatifactor. Next base: position 10,466 of record JBJEJG010000046.1, on the reverse strand, counting down.
CATCCTCGGTGGCATTCCCCATGGCAATGCCGACAGCGGCACGCGCAATCATAGGAATGTCATTACTGCTGTCCCCGATTGCCACTGTCTGGCTCATTGGAATTCCCAGGGCGTCCGCTACAAACCGCATTGCACTGGCCTTTGAAAAGCCCTTCGGCATAATCTCATAGTACCCGCCCTTACGATCCACAAAATCCAGTTCTTCTTCAAATTCACTTCGAAAGGCATCCATAAAGTCCACATTGCCCACATAGGCATAGAACTTGTCAAAGTGTCCGGGGGCTTCTTCAAAACTTTTATAATTCAAATGGTCAAACTTATGAATGTATTTCCGAAACACATCCGTAAATATCCTGTCATCCCTGTCCCGGAAATTGATCTCACTTCCCTCCAGCACTGCATCAATACGGTGTCTGCGAAGCCCTTCTATGATTCTGACAGCCTGTTCCACGGTAAATGTCCTGTGCAACAATGTCTCCCCGCGGAAAGTTATCATTGTACCGCAGCCCATAAGAAGCCCGTCAAACTCCACCTGTCCCGTCACATCCGGTCCCACCAGTGCCCGGCTCCGCCCTGTGTTAATCATGCAGATATGTCCGTTTTCTCTGGCTTTTTTTATTGCCTTTCCGGCACTCTCCGGTATTCCGCTGGTTGGTTTCGGAATCAGCGTCCCGTCTATGTCAAAAAATATCAGCATTCCACTCCTCCGTTGCGTTCGGTCACTCAAAGCTTCGCTACTCGCGCAAAAGACCCGGCAGATTACTCCGCCGGGTCATATGTTCAGTATTAAAATCTTAAGCAACCTTGCTCTTAGCAAGTTCAGCCAGGGTCTTGAAGCCCTCAGCATCATTTACTGCCATCTCAGCCAGCATCTTTCTGTTCATATCAACACCAGCCAGCTTCAAACCATACATAAACTTGCTGTAGGAAAGACCGTTCAATCTTGCTGCTGCATTGATACGTGCAATCCACAGCTGTCTGAACTGACGCTTTCTCTCTTTTCTGCCTGCGTAGGAGCTGGTCAGAGCTCTCATCACAGACTGCTTTGCTACTCTGTACTGCTTGCTTCTTGCTCCTCTGTAGCCCTTTGCAAGCTTTAATACTCTATTATGTTTCTTCTTGGCATTCATGCCGCCTTTAATTCTTGCCATGTCTCTTCTTCCTCCTTACCAGACTTATAAATAGGGTAAAATCTTCTTCATATTCTTTACATTTGTTGCATCTGTCATAGCAGGCTTTCTCAGATTACGCTTATTCTTCGTAGTCTTCTTGGTTAAGATATGGCGCTTGTAAGCCTTATTTCTCTTTAACTTACCTGTTCCTGTCACTTTAAAACGCTTTGCAGCTGCTCTGCTTGTCTTCATCTTGGGCATAACATATTCCTCCTAAACTTAAATTAATCTATTTTAACCTTTGCACGCCAGAATTCTAACGCTTCTCAGTTAAAAACATTGTCATACTTCTGCCTTCCACCTTGGGAGCCTTCTCAACCACCGCGATATCGGACAGGCTTTCAGCAAAATCATCAAGAATGTGCTTGCTGCTATTCATGTGTGCCATCTCACGACCGCGGAAACGAAGTGTCACCTTTACCTTGTCGCCCTTGGTGAGAAACTTTCTCGCCGCGTTTACCTTGGTATTCAAATCGTTGGTGTCAATGTTAGGGGAAAGGCGAATTTCCTTGATTTCAATAACCTTCTGCTTCTTTTTCGCTTCCTTCTCTTTTCTGATCTGTTCGTATTTGTACTTGCCGTAATCGACAATCTTGCAAACGGGGGGCTTCGCAGTCGGAGCAATCTTTACAAGATCAAGTCCTGCATCCTCAGCCATCTTCATGGCATCTCTGGCAGACATGATACCAAGCTGCTCACCGTTCTCCCCAATCAGACGTACTTCTTTGTCCCTAATCTGTTCGTTAATCATTAAATCGCTAATGGTCGTATACCTCCATATAAGAAAATAAACCTTTGCGTCCCTCATCGCACGCAAAAAAGTGGATAGCATAACTATCCACTTGATTTCGCTCATTGACAGACCTCTTCTTGCTTCTGCATCGAAAAGGTGTTATAATCTGAACGCTTACTGACCCGATTGTCGTAAGGTGAGAGTGGATACTCTGCTTGCTGTTGTGATTCACACACTTATATAAAATATCACACTCTTTCACTTCTGTCAATATATAATTTAATTTTGTTTTGTCTTTATTTTTCCTCAAAAGTCGCGCAGGCGGTTCCATGACAGTCGCAGGCACCGCACCCTTCAATATCCACATGGTGGGCAACGCACTTATAATTGGAATTATAAGTACAATTTGCCGCCTCACAATCGATACTGATTGTTTTGGAAGGATGACAGGTAGAACTTTTGAAAGCATCCCGTCCCTCTCTTCTCTGCGTAAAGCTCTCGCAGCAGGTTTCATCACAGCAGCAGGCATGCTTGCCGCCTACCATAATATCTCCCTTACTGCAAAGATGCTGATCATTGTAGACACAATTTTCCACCACACATTTTAAATCCGCCATATCTTTCCTCCTTTTACACCAAACGGCCGTCGAGCCGTATTCTGACAGGTCTGGTCCACACGGACCTGAGATTAGTATGGCGGATTTTCAAATATTTATACATTAACAGCTTATTTCTGTTCTTCCTGTACCTCTTCCTTCCTGATTTCCTTGGTACGGATTTCGGTGCAAATCTGCTCTGTAAAAGCTTCCAGAGTTTTCTGACCTTCATCGCCCAGGAAACGGCTTCTTACAGATACAACGCCCTCTTCCTCTTCCTTCTGTCCGACTACAAGCATATAGGGAAGCTTATCCAGTCTTGCCTCACGAATCTTATAGCCAATCTTCTCGGAGCGCTCATCTACGGTTACACGGACACCGTTACTCTTCAGGGAAGCAGCCACCTTCTTTGCATAATCGGAAAACTTCTCGGAAATCGGCAGTACACGCACCTGTTCAGGACACAGCCAGGTCGGGAACTTGCCCTCATATTTCTCTGTCAGCCATGCGAGAGTTCTCTCATAGCAGCCCATGGAGGTTCTGTGGATAATGTAAGGACGAACCTTTTCACCGTTCTGGTCGATGTAATACATATCGAACTGCTCAGCTAACAGCGCATCCCACTGAATGGTAATCATGGTATCTTCCTTGCCGTACACATTTTTTGCCTGAATATCCACCTTGGGACCGTAGAAAGCTGCTTCTCCCTCTGCCTCATAGAAGGGAATTTCCAGTTCATTCAGAATATTTCTGATGTGCCCCTGGGTTTCCTCCCAAACCTCCGGCTCTCCGATATACTTATCTTTATTGTTGGGATCCCACTTGGAAAGTCTGTAGGTTACGTCATCGTTGACACCCAGCGTCTCCAGGCAGTATTTTGCCAGAGCCAGACAACCCTTAAATTCCTCAACCATCTGATCGGGTCTTACAATCAGATGTCCCTCGGAAATGGTAAACTGACGCACACGGGTCAGGCCGTGCATCTCACCGGAATCCTCATTCCTGAAGAGTGTAGAGGTCTCACTGTATCTGCAGGGCAGATCACGGTAGGATTTCTGGCTTGCCTTATATACATAATACTGGAAAGGACAGGTCATGGGGCGAAGCGCAAATACTTCTTTATCCTTTTTCTCATCGCCAAAAATAAACATGCCGTCCGTATAGTGATCCCAGTGTCCGGAAATTTTATACAAATCGCTCTTTGCCATAAGGGGCGTCTTGGTACGCATATAGCCCCACTCATTATCCTCCAGGTCCTCAATCCATCTCTGAAGAGTCTGAATAATTTTGGCACCCTTGGGCATCAGCAGCGGAAGACCCTGTCCGATGACATCAACTGTGGTAAACAGCTCCATCTCCCGACCCAGCTTGTTATGGTCACGGTTTTTCACATTCTCCCAATATGCCAGATATTCCTCCAGCTCCTCCTTTTTGTTGAAGGCAGTACCGTAAATACGCTGGAGCTGTGCCTTATTGGAATCTCCATGCCAGTATGCCATGGAGGAAGAGGTCAGCTTGAAGGCCTTGATTCCCTTTGTGCTCATCAGGTGAGGGCCTGCGCACAGGTCTGTGAAATCACCCTGACTGTAGAAAGAAATCTGCGCATCCTCAGGCAAATCCTGAATCAGCTCTACCTTGTAAGGCTCTCCCTTCTCTTCCATGAATTTAATTGCCTCAGCCCTGGGAAGGGTAAACCTTTCAAGCTTCGCACCCTTTTTGATGATTTTCTTCATCTCCGCTTCCAGAGCATCCAAATCCTCTCTGGAGAAAGGTGCATGGTCAAAATCATAATAAAATCCGGTGTCTATACTGGGTCCAATGGTCAGCTTGGCATCAGGGAACAGATTTTTCACCGCCTCCGCCAGCACATGGGAAGCCGTATGTCTGATGGTTGCCAGCCCCTCCTCGTCGTTTGCAGTGCAAATCTGCAGTTCACAGTCGCTGTCGATGACCGTTCTCAGGTCAACCACCTTGCCGTCTACCTTGGCACAGCATGCCGCACGCGCCAGACCCTCGCTGATGTCAAAAGCAATGTCATAGATGCTTTTGCTCTCTGCATACTCCTTTACAGAGCCGTCCTTCAATGTAATCTTCATTTTTCTTCCTCCTTAAACAAAAGAAGTCCCTTGCAATATTTCTATTGCAAGGGACGTAAATTAACGCGGTTCCACCCTTGTTGCAGTCATCGCCGCTTCGCAGCTCTTCCTGCCACCTTCATTCGCTCGTAACGGGAGCCTCCGGGCTGTATTAAAGCCACTCCGAGATGGTCTTCAAATGCAGCTGCACCAAACCGCTCACAGCTCTGACGGCAGCCTTTTCTCTCCAATCAGGCGGTTCTCTCTGGGGATTTCCTGCATCCTACTGTTCTCTTCAACGTTTTATCTATTGCTTGGGACTTATGATTTCCTATCATAGTACTTTTTTTTCAGAATGTAAAGTCCTTTTTTATTTTCCGTCTATCTCTCCCGTGATATACGCTTCCACGGCATCTCTGCTCATATCGAGGGCTACCGCCAGTTCACCATACAGGCTTTCCTCCGCCAGATGGAAATACTTGGCGTCTACCGCAGTCACCTTTCGTCCCGCCTGAATGCGCTTCTGCTTTCTGAGATAGATGGTCTTGATAATCCGCACCCAATCCTCACAGCTGTTGGTTCTCATGCACTCGCGGTAGGCCTGCTCCGAAAGCTTCTCATTTGTAATGTCAATCAGAGGGATTCCGGGTATGGTCTGAATCAGCTTCTGTGCCTCTTCCTTTTTCAGTACCCGCCTCATGGATTCCTTGGGGGAATCAACCGGAACATACACTGTACTTCCCGCAAGATACAAGGGCTTCAAAATATAATATTCCCTCTCCTTATCCACACCTGAGATATCCAGTCTGGTAATGTTTTCCACCACACAGACACCCTTATTGCCACATACTACATACTCACCTATCGCAAACACAAAAAACCTTCCTTTCCACTCGCTTATACTGTTCCACACTCGCAAACCCACACTTCGTGCTCTCTGCCTGCTTCGAAGACCGTTTGCTCGCATATATTATATCCATATTTTAACAGATTAAGCCGGAAAATGTCAGTCAATTATGTTGTTTAGACGGTTTTTTGTGAAAACTGCTTACATCACGGAAATGGTGTTTTGTGCAAAATGCCATTCTCACCGTCAGAAACCTATGCTATATGGGTAACATCTTGAATACCGCCGTATTTGCGTACACCAGCGGTTTATTATGCGCAAAAAACAGAATGCCCGATGCTGAAGCACGGATTTCCTCCACAACCTCTCCTTCGCAGGCATCCAGAATATAGGCCAGCAGCTGTCCCTTCTCCACGCGGCTGTTTACCTCCGCCAGACTTCTGAAAATTCCTGATTTTTCCGGGCGCAGCGTCAACAGTTCCCGGTCCGTAAGCACTCTGGAATTGACGCCGGATGTCACCTCGGTTTTAAGCATGCCAAGGGACTTTATAAACCGCAGAATACTCTGCACCAGCTCCTCCGCACTTTCCTCGTCAATCGTGTCCGTCACCGTGCCATAAAGGCTGAAGGCATTCGTCTCCCATATCTGCCAGTTATAATTCAGAGTGGTCGTATCATATGGTTTGGGTACCTTTAACACAATGTAAGGAAGTCCGAAGGCTCTGGCCTTTTCTACATTTTCATAGCCCGTCTTCATCATGCGGACATGCGGGCTGAATTTTCCCGGCATATAAAAGGAGGCAAGCTGTATTCCATTTTCGTATGTGCTGACCTCCTCAAAGATTCCCGCTGCAATTCTCTGTGTCGTCTCTCCAAGCCGGTAGCCCGGAAACATTCTGTTGATATCCGTGTTGTCCGTGGGCCAGAATCTCTTCTCAATATTCATGGAGCTTGGATTCAGGGCCGGAATCACCAGTATCTCAGCCTCTCTCTCAAGTGCACCCTCATCCTCCAGCCTTTTCAAAACCGATACAAGCCTCGAGCAGGTATAAATCTGCTGATATTCGTTCCCTCTCATACTTCCCACAACACAAAGTGCTCTTCTTCCCTGTCCGAACCGGTACCCGTGGATGCGGAAATCGTCTCTGTATAGGGATGGTATGGTGTAAAGCAGCTCCTTCTTCATGCCTCTTCCGCCCTCCTCTTCAAGATTCTTGCCAGCAATGAGCCTTCATCCACCACCGGATATTCCCTCACGGTAAACAGCCAGCCGTCCTCCGGCGCGGTTATACTCTCCATGACCTCTCCCGTGTAGGGATTCAGGATGGCTCCCACTTCCTCACCTCTGCGCAGGCTTTCCCCGTGTTCCCTTTTCTTCAGAAAGATGCCGGAAACCGGTGCGTTCAGATAGCATACCTCCTCGGGATCCTCCGACAGAATCGGCTTTTTCACTGTGATTTCTTCTTCCTTCCAGATATGAAGGCGGCTCATCAGATGAAAAATGCCCTCTGTCAGCTGCTCCGCATAGGCGGGTGTCAGACGCATTCCCACTCCCATTTCTACCACCAGAGTGGGTACGCCCAGGCTGTTCATGCTGTGGGCCAGTGTGGACTCCAGAACCGTGTTGGCTCCATGCACCCACACAAAGTCCACATTCGCCTCCATGGCAAGCGGCACAAGCTTATCTCTGTGCAGCTCATTGATACGTATCTGGGGTTGCTCCGTCAGGTAGATATTGCTGGCATGAATATCAAAGCACAGATTGGAACCAACCAAATCCTTCACAATTCTGGTTGCCACATATTCTGTCAGAGAGCCGTCCGGCGCACCGGGAAAGATGCGGTTCATATCCAGATCAAATCCGGGAATTCCTCTGGTAACGGAATCAATTCCCAGGGGATTCATCGCCGGATAAATATCCACTGTACCCAACAGCTTCTCCGGGTTCTCTCTGATTCTTTTTGCGACATTAAAGCAGACGAGCTGTCCCTCCAGTTCGTCTCCGTGAATTCCCGTCACAATACTGATTCTTTTCCCGTTTCCGCCATTTTCAGGGCAAAACCGGTTTTTCCTGATTTCCAGCGTCTCATCCACCGGGAGCGGCACGCTGGCTACTGTCATCATCATCCTCTTATACCTCATTTTTCCGCGACCTGTACGGATATACTCTGATTCTGCACCGCATTTCCCGTAAAGACACCCTGATTAATCAGGCAGTCGCTGTAATCTCTTCCATGGGAGAGCTTGATATGATTGTCAAGCACAGCCACACGATTGGTCGGGTCAAACCCATACCATCGATTGTCACAGGCCACCTCCACCCAGGCATGGCTTGCTCCCTCTCCCAGAAGCATCCCCACCACATACCTGCAGGGAATCCCCGCCATCCGGCACAGAGAAAGCATAATGTGCGCATAGTCCTGACAGACGCCGCTTCCCTGAAGAAAGGCTTCCTCCGCGGTGGTACCGATTCCTGTACTGCCACTGCGATAAAATAGATAGGAATATACGGCATCCATGATGATGCGGGTCTTCTCAAGATTGTCTTCCCCGGTCTGCACCTTCAGGTCTGCGAAAAAACTTTTTAAACCATCCCCCGGCTCTGTGCATGCCGTCTGGACAAGAAACATTCCCTGCCTGTAGCTTTCTCCCGCCGCCACACTGTCTCTGAGTCCTGTTTCCGCAATTCCCTCCGTCGTCACCTGAAACAGCTGATGTTCTCCTTCGGTCCTGCCAAAGAAATAGAAATTGCCAAAGGCATCTCTGTTTTCGCTCAGGAATTCCTTCGGTAAGATATTGATATTCTGCTGCAGAATCCGCTGGCGTTCGTCTGTCCCGGCAGTACATTTTACCGTAAAGCTGTGATGTGTCACCGGCTCTGTGAACTCTATCTTCAGGTCATATCGAAATCGCAAAATCTTCACGACATCATTCCTCCAATATCCGCTCTACCTCCCAGACAATCACGGGATAATTTGGCTCATTCTCCGACGCCAGCTCGTTCAGTTTCTCAACAATCTCTCTGTTGTACCGCAGACCCGTTCTGGGAATCCGACCTGTCAGTCTGTGCACCTCACGAAGCATGGACACCCGGTCTACATGGAGCCTGCCGTACAGGTCAATTCGTTCTACCCGTTTTCCCACCTTGATGATATTTCTGGTGGCTTCATCCTCAATCAAATCATCGACAATTCCCCAGAATGCCAGAATATCGTCCAATATGGTCTGGAATTCAATCATGGGAGCCTCGCTCTCCGCTGCCTTATTCAGTTCATAGACTGCCAGCTGAATATAGGCAAGCGTCTCGCTCCCGATTTCCTCTCTCAGCTCAACAGCATTGTCATAAGCCCTTATCAGATTACTGTAAATGGAGTTCGGATCCTCCTTTCCGAAAGGGTATCTGCTGCGAAAATCCTCCGCAGAGTGATAGATGTTGGGAATATCAAGAGAACGGCAGAATTCTTCATAGCCCTCTGCCCCTTCCTCTATCATACTATCAAATTTCTTTCCGTACAGCTTAATGGTAGTGTACACACGCTCGGAATATCTGCCCAGCCAGAAAAGTCTGTCCATTTTCTCTACTGATTTAACACCCATGTATCCTTAAATCCTCCTCCCTGAGATGAATTCACAATAAACGAATCCGGATTTCTGGAGAATCGGGTCAGCCCACTCTTCCATACCACCGTATCCTCGCCCGAAAGCACAAAGGCACGCAAATCCGCCTTTCTTTCAATCTGTTTCCCTTTCTCCAAAATAGGCAGGTCACAGAAGTCAATAATTTCCTGGGCAATGAACCTTCTCGGCTCTCTTTTCAGAAGAGCAATAAAGTTCTCCTTCTGTTCTGCCGTCATGCTGTTTCCGAATACCACGCCGTACCCGCCTGCTTCCGCCACATCCTTCAGCACCAAATCGTCAAAATGCTCCAGCACATATTTCATATCTTCTTCATAATAAGGCAGATATGTCGGCGCATTGTGCAGAATCGGCTCTTCTCCCAGATAATACCGAATCATACGGGGCACGAAATAATAGATGCCTTTGTCATCCGCTACTCCATTGCCGGGAGCGTTCACCAACGCCACATTTCCCTTCCTGTAAATATCAAAAATATGCGGCACCCCGATGACGGACTCGGGTTTAAAATTCATGGGATCCATGTAGTCATCAGAAATACGGCGGTATACAGCACCCACCTGCTCCTTCTTACCGCTGTAATCCTTAAAGTAAAGCCTGTCATTTTCCACAATCAAATTATTGTAGGTGACAAGCGGCACACGCATCTTTTCTGCCAGATAAGAATGCTCAAAATAGGCGGCATTGTACCTGCCCGGCGTCATTACTACCGTAAGCCCTCCCGTATTCACATAATCCAGCGTTGTCTTCAGCAAATCCGCATACATACGATTGTCCGCCACAGAAATGCTCTGGAAGGTTCTCGGACTGCTTCTACGGCACAGGTCTCTGGCAATCATCGGATAGGAAGCTCCTGAAGGCACTCTCAGATTGTCCTCCAGAATATACCAGACCCCATCCTTTCCAAGCACCAGATCAATTCCCGAAATGTGGGAATAAACTCCTTTTGACGGCACAATTCCCTCACACTGAGCCAGATACCCGCTGGATGCATAAATAAATTCCCCGGGTACCACCTTATCCTTTAAGATTTTTTTCTCGTTATAAATGTCCCTCAGAAACAGGTTCAATGCCCTGACCCTTTGCTTCAGCCCCTTTTCCAGATAATCAAATTCCTTTTTTTCAATTATCCGGGGAATTGCATCAAAGGGAAACAGCTGCTCATGAAAGGTATTGTTCTTGTAAATACCGAATTTCACACCATATCTCGCCAGCAACGTATTGACAGTTTCGGTTCGTTCAAACAGATCCACATCTTCTCTTATGTCCATCGCATTCACCTTCCCATCTCTTTGGCGGAAAACAAAAAGGCGCTCTGCTGTCAGCAGAACGCCTTTGTTTCTCATATGACGAGTTTAACTTTTTTTCCTTATGCTGTCAATCTTTTTTTAATCAACGACCTGAATA
>JBJEJG010000045.1:0-70716 GCA_051877795.1 Acetatifactor sp. | reverse complement strand
GAGCGCCACCTTGCCAAGGTGGAAATCGCGGGTTCGAGTCCCGTCTATCGCTCTTATGAGCGGATACTCAGGTATCCGCTTTTTGTGTGGGCAGGGGAACTTTCCCCTACTCGATTTTATGCACATGTCCCCGATTCCATACCGTATCGGGCTGAGCCTTGGGCGTCGGGCTGCGGAAGAGCAGTCTGCCCAGGGCTTTTTTGTTGAAAGGGAACAAGGGCCAGAAATAGCTGAAGCCTCCGAAGGTGGGTGTGGTGGCTATGGACAGAAGAACCAGAAGAAGGCTGAGCATAAAGCCGGGCAATCCGAAAAATCCTGTTGCAGCAATCAACAGGATGCGGTACAGGCGCAGACCATCGCTGAATTCTGTGCCGGAGATGGACAGGGAGGCCAGCAGTGTGACGGCACCATAGAAAAGAACCTCTACAGAGGCCCAGTTTAAACTGACAGCAATGTCACCTATAATCAGTCCTCCTATCATGGATAAAGAACCGGAGAATTTTCCCGAGCTTAAGGATGAGGAGTATTTGAACAAATCCAGAATGAATTCCACCACCAAAATATAAAAAAACAGTCTGCCTTTGCCCATTGTACCGGAGGACAGGAGACCCCACCGGTTAGAGAAATCGGGGAAATATGCTGTCAGCAGCAGGAAGAGAGGCATCAAAAGCAGACTGACGGGGATACACAGAAACCTCACCAGTCGGAAATAAGTGCCTACGGAGGGACTTTTATAGTAATCCTCCGGACTTTGGGTAAACTGAAATATGGTGCAGGGAAGGATTAAAACGATGGGTGAGTTATCCACCAGAACAAGGATATGTCCTTCCAGGAGATAGCTGCATGCCACATCCGGTCGTTCCGTAACCTGAATGGCGGGCAGGGGATTCCACCATCTCTTTGGCAGCAACAGTTCCTCCAGACTCTTGGCTCCCATAGTCAGGGCAGACACCTTCAGGTTGTCAATAGTCCGGGAAAGCTGTTGCAGCAGTTCCTCATTTACAGAGTCAGTCAAATAGGCAATAGCGACATCCGTCCGGCTTTTCGTGCCGACAGAGTGCATGGAAAAGCAGAGCTTTGGAGAACGGACCCGTCTGCGAATCAAATTCGCATTGAACAACAGTGTTTCCACAAAACCATCCCGTGCGCCTCTGGTGACTCTTTCCAGGTCAGGTTCCGCAATACTTCTTGCAGGGTAGGTTCTGGCATCAATCAGGACAGCCTGTGGGAAACCGTCTATAAAAAGCGCAACAGGGCCGCTCAGCACATTGCGGAAAATAGTTTCCCAGGAGTCCGAGAGATTGACCTGCGCATAGCCGATTTTTGATTGGACATATTGAGTGATGTTCTCCACCTGCCCATTCAGGACATATAGAGGGTTTTGCAGGTCGGAAAAAATCTGCTGCAATACATCCGTCTTGCAAAGTCCGTTGACGCCCAGGAAAAAGGCCTTCGTTTCACCCAGGTATAGCTCTCTTGTAATCAGGTCAAAGCTTGTCCCAATGGGGAGGGCTGTTTTGATATAATTTATGTTTTCATCCAGAATGGAAGACATGGACATAGGTTTTTCTCACTTTCGTTTTTATCTTTTTTAATTTTTCCCGGGAAAGTTTTTTTATACCCTATGTAGTGCGAAAAGGAAGTCCTTTTCGCCAAAGAAGCATGTTACTAAAAAAGCTGAAGCAGGCCAAGCCCGATAAGCAGGGCGCCGGAGATGGGGTCTGCCAGATCCCCGATAAAGAGAAGCAGATGACTTTTTCCGAGCCGGTTGCCCAGAAAAAGGAAGAGAATAGAGCAAAGTGCGGTGGCGGCAGCGGCGGGGAGCAAAGGCAGGCCTGCTATACTGGCGGCAAGCCCCATCCCCATATTGTTGACGGATAAGGTAAAGCTGAGGGTAAAAACCTCTGCGATGTGCAGTGACGGCGGTTTGCCTGCATGTGATGCCTGGGTCATCTCATTGCCGGAAGTGTTTTCCCTGTGCTGCTGCAAAAGCTTTAAAATCCATTTAGTGATATAATAGACACCCAGCAGAATCAGTACAAGGCTTCCTGCGTAGACGGCAAGCGGGTCAGGCAGCAGAGGAGTCAGCTTTCCGCCCAGACCGACGGAGAGGCAGGTGCCGGACAGGGTGACGAGACTGATAAAAAGATTTTGCCAGAAGCGAATCCGTATCTTACGCAGCCCCAGACTGATGCCTACCAGCAGAGCATCCAGGCTGGAAGAAATTCCGAACAGGAGAGAAGGAATGAAAGGCATATTATGTCTCCTGTAGCATATAATATTTTCTATTTACTATATTCCCCGGGAAAGAAAAAAGTGAGAGGTATCAAAATATCCTGTTGATATTTGATATGTAGAAATCTATAATGAAAGCAAATAAAATTTTGGGAGGCGGAAGATGAGATTTGTATATCCGAATGGGTTGAGAAAAGCATTGACCTTCAGCTATGATGACGGACAGGATTTTGATAAAAGGCTGGCAGAGCTGCTGCGCAGTCATGGAATGAAAGGAACCTTTCACCTGAATTCCGGGAATCTGGGGCTGCACAGAGGAAACGAAGTCTTTGTCAGTGCGGAGGAACTGAAGGAAGTGTATGCAGGCCATGAGATTGCCTGTCATGGGGTACAGCACAGGAATCCACCTACCATTACAAGACAGCAGATGGTATTGGAAATTCAGGAGGACAGAAAAACGCTGGAGAGGCTTACCGGAGGTCTGGTTCAGGGTATGTCCTATGCCTTTGGAAATTATAATCAGGAGATTATTGAGATAGCAAAAGCACTCGGCATAAAGTATTCCAGAACCGTCAGAGATACACAGGGATTTTTTCCGCCATCCGATTTTATGGAGTGGCATCCTACCTGCCATCACGATAATCATCTGCTGGAACTGGGCGACAGGTTTCTGGACATAGCAGGCTTCTATGAGCTTCCGGTGATGTATGTCTGGGGACACAGCTTCGAGTTTGGACGTTCCGGTGACTGGAGCGTCATCGAGGCCTTTGTGGAGAAGATGGCGGGGAAGGAAGACATCTGGTACGCGACGAACATGGAGATTTATACATACATTCAGGCAGTGCGCAGCCAGGAGTTTTCTGCCGACGGACTGACGATGTATAATCCTACGGCTACAGCTGTCTGGGTCAGCACAAAGGATGGATTTTTGGAAGTGAAACCTGGCGAAACAAAGTATATCGGTGAATGCTAGACGGATGAAACAGTGCCGACAGCGCGGAAAGTGTGGTAAGTATGACAAAGGAAATGACAATTATCGGGGAGGAGGCCTACAGGGCAGCCAAGGAACTGCTGGATGCAGCGCATCTGGAGGAGAATGATATCTTTGTAGTGGGCTGTTCTACCAGCGAGGTGGGAGGCGCCAGTATAGGAACCTTTTCCAGCCCTGATCTGGCAGAGGTTGTGTTCGGCGGTATTTATCAGGCAACACAGGAGGCGGGAGTATATCTTGCTGCCCAGTGCTGTGAGCATCTGAACCGTGCACTTATTCTGGAAAAGGAGGCAGCAGTCCGTTACGGATATGAAATCGTGAATGTGATTCCACAGCCCAAGGCGGGAAGCTCCTTTGCCACAGCGGCATGGAAGGCTTTTGAGCATCCGGTAGCCGTGGAGCATATAAAGGCTCATGCCGGGATGGATATCGGAGACACCCTGATTGGGATGCACCTGAAGGATGTTGCTGTTCCTGTGAGAATTCGTACTACGCAGATTGGTGATGCGCATGTGGTATGTGCCAGAACAAGACCGAAATTTATCGGCGGCAGCAGAGCTGTCTATGATGAAAACGAAATGTAGTGAGATAAAAAAGAAATCCCGCGGCTTCTTTGGCGTCACATCAGAGGGACGCAGAAAAGGAACGGCGGGATTTTTGTTTATTGTACTTCTTCAATCAGCTTCATGATGGTTTTGATGGAATCCATCTGTCCGCTACGGTTCATGGCATCGTGGTAGGACTGTCTTGTAAAATAAAGCTCCTGAACCTTATCTACCAAAAGCTGTGTAGTTAAGTCATCTTCATTGATGACGATGGAAAAGCCCTGAGACTCGAAAGATTGTGCATTGAGCAGCTGGTCTCCGCGGCTGCTGGAGGCAGGGAGCGGAATCAGAATATTAGGCTTTTTCAGGGCAAGCAGCTCGCAGATAGCGTTTGCTCCGGCACGGGAAATTACGATATCTGCCATGGCAAACAAATCCTTCAGCTCAGCCTTGATATATTCGAACTGTTTGTAGCCGGAGGTGTTCAAAAGAAGATTGTCAATCTTATCCTTGCCGCAGAGATGCACCACCTGAAAATCCTGTAACAGCTGGGGAAGCGCTTCCCGAACTGCCTTATTGACATTTGCGGCACCAAGGCTTCCACCGATTACCATAATGACCGGCTTGTTGGCGGAAAAGCCGCACATATCAAGCCCCGCCAGCTTATTGCCCTGAGAAAGCTCTGCTCTGATGGGAGAGCCGGTGAGAACCGCTTTATCCTCCGGCAGCAGCTTTAAGGTTTCCGGAAAGTTGCAGCAGACCTTTTTGGCTACAGGGATGCAGAGCTTGTTGGCAAGTCCCGGAGTCATATCCGATTCATGGATAATACAGGGTATTTCCAGAGATGCAGCAGCCCTGACGACGGGAACACTGACAAAGCCGCCCTTGGAGAAGACAACATCCGGCTTATATTCCTTTAAAAATTTCCGCGCCTCGTAAAAGCCCTTCATGACGCGAAACGGGTCGGTCAGATTTTTTATGTCGAGATAACGCCGGAATTTTCCGGTGGAAATGCCTACATAAGGAAGCTCAAAATCGCTAATCAGACGTTTTTCAATTCCATCGTAGGAGCCCATATAAGTAATTTCGTAACCGGCTTCCTTCAAAGCAGGAAGCAGAGCAATATTGGGGGTAACATGACCTGCGGTTCCCCCGCCTGTTAATACAATTTTTTTCATTACAAATGCCTTCCAATCAAAGATTTACAGCATGGATTCCAGTGCCCTTGCCAACTGGTCGGGGCAGGAGGTGGGCTTGAAGCCGCAGCGGATTCCCTTACATCTGGTAATGACCTCTTCGGGGGTCATCCCTTTTACCAGAGCGCCGATACCCTGCAGATTCCCGTTGCAGCCACCGGTAAATTTAACGGATTCGATGACACCGTCCTTTAATTCGATTTCAATTTCCTGTGAACAGGTGCCTTGTGTCTTGTATTTCATGGAATTCATCTCCTTATGTTTTTTGATATATCTGTAGTATAGCAAATCGAAAACCATTCGGCAATGAAATATTTTGTGTTCCGACGGCAGCCCAATGAAAGGATAAAAAATCGGTGTTACTTTGAAAAGGGCGCATGAATTTGGTATTATTCAAAGACGGGAGGATATAGAATGGACTTATATATCTTGAAGGAGAAGGGAGATCTGTTATGATTCGGAATCCGATTTTAAAAGGCTTCTGTCCTGACCCCAGCATTATCCGGGTCGGTGAGGACTATTACATAGCCACATCCACCTTTGAATGGTGGCCCGGCGTCAGACTGTTTCATTCGAGAGATTTGCAGCATTGGGAGCAGATTCCGTCTCCTCTGCGCAGAGAGAGTCAGCTGAATCTTGTGGGAGATCCGGCATCCGGCGGCGTATGGGCTCCCTGCCTGAGCTATGACGGAGAGCGTTTTTTCCTTATCTACACGGATGTGAAGACAAAAAAGGGAAAATACTACAACACCCATAACTATCTGATTTATACGGATGACATTTACGGGGATTGGTCTGAGCCTATATATTTAAACAGCATCGGTTTTGACCCATCTCTGTTTCACGACACGGACGGGCGGAAATATCTCGTGAATATGGTAAACGGTTTCAAGGGCGTGCTGGTGCAGGAGCTTGACAGTGCTTTTCACCTGATTGGAGAACGAAAGAAAGTCTATGCCGGTTCAGGTATCGGTTGTACTGAGGGTCCGCATATCTATCATATCGGGGACTGGTACTATCTGATTGTGGCGGAGGGTGGAACCGGCTACGGACATTGTGTTACCATGGCACGGGCGAAAACTGTCTGGGGACCCTTTGAAACGGCACCCGGAAATCCCATACTGACCTCCAATCGGGAGAATATGAGGGCTCTGCAGAAGTGCGGTCACGCAGACATTGTGGAAACACCTGCCGGTGAGTGGTATATGGTGCATCTCTGTTCAAGACCGCTGAACGGGGAAAAATGGTGTACGCTGGGAAGAGAGACGGCTATTCAGAAAATGGTCTGGGACAAGGACGGATGGCTGCGCCTGAAGGCAGGGGGCAGATTTGCAGAGTCGGAGACAGAGTCTCCGGAAGGAATCACGGAGGTTTTTCTGGAGGATGAGGAGAAAGGCTTCTTCGATGACTTTGAAGCGGATACGCTGCATGTGCGCTACAGTTCTCCCCGGTCGGATTACAATACCTTTGCGGATTGCAGGACGAGGAAAGGGTATCTGCGGCTGAAGGGGCAGGAATCCTTGAATTCCCTGCATCATGTATCTCTTCTGGGCGTTCGGCAGCAGAAAGTTTCCTGCTGCGCGGAGACAAAGCTGGAGTATGAACCGGAATATCCGGAGCAGCTCGCAGGGCTGACTTATATGTACGATGCTATGAATTTCTATGTTCTGGGTAAAACAGCTGCGGAGGATGGGCAGACGGTTCTTACACTGATAAAAAGTGACACGGGTGTCGTGACAGATGAAATCGAGCCGATTGTTATTCCCGAAAAAGGGGAAATAAAGCTGCGTGCACAGATTGCAGAGGATGGCACACATGTGCTATTCTATTATTGCGTGGAGGGAGAAGAGTGGCATCAGGCAGGCGGCTGCTACACCACGGAAATATTGACGGATGAGCACTGCAGAGGCTTTACGGGAGCTTATTTCGGCATGTATATTCATGACATGACGGGGCTGGGCACAGCGGCAGACTTTGACTATTTTACAGTCAGAGCATAAAAGATAACAGTAATTTTAAAATGTATAAATAAAAAAGGGAGGCAAGAAATGAAATACAGTAACAATCATGTGGAGGACATTCAGATAGCGTATATCGGAGGCGGTTCCAGGGGCTGGGCCTGGACCTTTATGACTGATCTGGCGCGGGAAGAGCAGATTGCCGGAACCATCAGACTGTATGACATCGACCATGAGGCGGCAAAGGCAAATGAGATTATCGGCAACAGACTCATGGAGAGAGAGGATGCCTGTGGAAAGTGGAATTTTAAGGTGATTGACAGTCTGCAGGAGGCACTGACCGGAGCAGATTTTGTGGTAATTTCCATTCTGCCCAAGACCTTTGATGAGATGGAAGTGGATGTACATATGCCGGAGAGACTGGGCATTTATCAGTCTGTAGGCGACACGGCAGGCCCGGGCGGCATGATGCGTGCCCTTCGCACACTGCCGATTTATGTGGATTTTGCCAATGCTATTAAGGCATACTGCCCCAAGGCATGGGTCATCAACTACACAAACCCCATGTCTCTGTGCGTGAAGACCTTGTATGAGGTGTTCCCTGAAATCAAGGCATTCGGCTGTTGCCACGAGGTGTTCGGCACCCAGAAGGTTCTCGCGGGCATTGCCAAGGAGGAGCTGGGCATTGAGGAAATTGACAGAAGAGACATTCATGTAAATGTTCTGGGCATCAATCATTTTACCTGGTTCGACTATGCAAGCTATAAGGGTTATGATTTGTTTCCGATTTACAGAAAGTACATTGATGAGCACTTTGAGGAGGGCTTCAATGAGGCAGACAGGAATTGGATGAATTCTTCCTTCAACTGCGCTCACAGAGTGAAGATGGATTTGTTCAGACGCTATGGTCTGATTGCCGCGGCAGGTGACCGCCACCTGGTGGAGTTTATGCCCGGTGATGAGTATCTGAAGGATCCTGAGACAGTAAAGAGCTGGAAATTCGGTCTGACGACTGTGCAGTGGAGAAAGGAGGATCTGCAGAAACGTCTGGAGCGCTCCGGAAAGCTGGTGAGAGGTGAAGAGCAGATTGATTTGAAGCCCACCGGAGAGGAGGGTATTCTGCTGATTAAGGCACTCTGCGGTCTGGACAGGGTAGTCAGCAACGTGAACATTCCTAACCGTGGACGTCAGATTCCCAATCTGCCGGAGACGGCTGTGGTGGAGACAAATGCCGTATTTGAGCGAGATGTCATCCGGCCTGTGATTGCGGGCAGCCTGCCTGAGAATGTAAGACAGCTGATACTGCCTCATGTAGAGAACCATGAGAGAATTATGAAGGTAGTTCTCGGCGGTAACAAGGATGTTGATTTGATTGTGGAGGCCTTTTTGAATGACCCTCTTGTAAAGGGAAGGGCATCAGAGGCAGATGTGAGACAGCTGGTTCAGGACATGATGAAGGCGACTCTGTAGTTTGCTGTCGAAGCCTCGAAAAATGACGATGGAAAATCCTGTCAAAACAGGCATAACTCTTTTATAATAGGTGTATACAAAAGCCGATTCCACAGACTGTGGGGTCGGCCTTTTGCATGATATGACGATTATGATAGAAGAGGTGTGTCATGTTTGAGGTGTTTGAAGAAGAAAAAGCAATTACAATTTGTATGCTGGCTTGCATGGTTCTGAGTATTTTTCTGAGAGTTTTTCTGGGTCTGCTCTATCAGAATATGATACGGGAGGCAGACAATATGGCAGCTACGGAGAACAAGCTGCTAAAGCAGTGTAAGCTGAAATTTGCCAACTGCTTTGAACTGAGCGGGGGCGTTTCCAATATTCCCGTTTTTGTGGACAAGTTTCTGAACCGCCTTTCTCTGGGGCATCTGTCCTTTGAGATGATGTATCACCTGTCGGGACAGACGATGCTGCTGTCTGTGGTCTTTTCAGGGATTGGAGTGTGCAGAAGCATTATGAAGGGCAGGACGCTGGGACATATTCTTCCCTTTTATATTGTCAGCTTCATCGGCCTTTATCTCTATTTTTCCATCTCGACGGTAGTGGATATCAAGGGAAAAAAGCGGACATTGAAGATTAACCTTGTGGATTATCTGGAAAATCATCTTTCTCCGAGAATTGATGTGACCAGACAGGATATGGAGATGCTTTACGGGGAAGCGGCATATCGGGAAGCAGTTGGAAGTACAGGCCGGCTGGATGCAAGGGGAAGGAAGAAGCCGGGAGTCGGCACGGCGGGGCGAAGAGAGCGCAGAACAGTGGAACTGATGCCGATTACAGGAAAAGCAGCTCCTCTGGACAGGCCAAACCGCGACAGCAGGTCGGAGGAGAGCCGTCAGCCGGCAGATTCCGCAGCTGTCACCGAGGAGGAGCTGGAGGCTCTTCTGAAAGAGTTTCTGGCTACCTGAGTTTGGCAATTAATGCTTGAATTTGCCATATATCTTTGCTACACTTAGTGTAACGTCAGCATTGGTAAATGCCGGCTGTCAAAAGAAAATACGGCGCGGGAAGCGTCTGAAGGATAAGGAGAAGAATATGAGCAAGCAAGTGACATTTGACTATTCCAAGACAGGTTCCTTTATTTCTCAGGAAGAAATCAGCTATATGAAAAAGCTGGCACTGGATGCCAAAGAGGTACTGGTTTCCAGAAACGGTGCGGGAAATGATTTCCTGGGATGGATTGATCTCCCTGTAGATTATGACAAGGAAGAGTTTGCAAGAATCAAGGCGGCGGCAAAAAAGATTCAGGGCGATTCCGAAGTGCTGCTTGTCATTGGTATCGGCGGTTCCTATCTGGGTGCAAGAGCAGCCATTGAATTCCTGGGACACAGCTTTTACAACGTGTTGGGCAGGGACAAGAGAAAGACACCCGAAATTTATTTCTGCGGTAATTCCATCAGCTCTACCTACTTAAAGCACCTGATGGATGTCGTCGGTGACAGGGATTTCTCCATCAATATGATTTCCAAGTCCGGTACCACAACAGAACCCGCGATTGCATTCCGCGTATTTAAGGAAATCCTGGAGAAGAAGTACGGCAAGGAGGGCGCGGCAAAGAGAATCTACGCCACTACCGACAAGGCAAAGGGAAGCCTGAAGCATCTGGCTGACGAGGAAGGCTATGAGACCTTTGTAGTTCCCGATGATGTGGGAGGCCGCTTCTCTGTTCTGACCGCTGTGGGTCTGCTTCCTATCGCAGTCAGCGGCGCTGATATTGACAAGCTGATGGAGGGCGCAGCCAGCGGACGTAAGCGTGCTCTGGAGAATGATTTTGAGAACAACGATGCCCTGCAGTATGCAGCACTCAGAAATATCCTGCTGCGCAAGGGAAAGAGCGTAGAAATTCTGGCTAACTATGAACCTGCCGTACACTATGTTTCCGAGTGGTGGAAGCAGCTGTTCGGGGAGAGCGAGGGCAAGGATCAGAAGGGTCTGTTCCCCGCGAGCGTTGATTTGACAACCGATCTTCACTCCATGGGTCAGTTCATTCAGGACGGTTCCAGAATTATGTTTGAGACGGTTATCAACGTGGAGACCTCCAGGGAAGAGTTGATTATCGGTGAAGAGCCTGTTGACCTTGACGGCTTGAACTATCTGGCAGGAAAGACGGTTGATTTCGTCAACAAGAGCGCCATGAACGGCACGATTCTGGCACATACCGACGGACAGGTGCCCAACTTCATGGTAAATGTTCCCGAGGTGAACGAGTTCTACCTTGGAGAACTGTTCTACTTCTTTGAGTTTGCCTGCGGTGTCAGCGGCTATCTGTTGGGCGTGAATCCCTTCAACCAGCCCGGCGTGGAGAGCTACAAGAAGAATATGTTTGCTCTGCTCGGCAAGCCCGGTTACGAGGCACAGAGAGAAGCGCTTCTGGCAAGACTGAATTAAATAATCTGCGGTGTGCCGATGACCGGCAGCCGTATGGATGGCGGCCTGCGGGAGGGGACTTCTGCAGGCCGTTCTTTATAAGATTTACAAAAATCCCGGGGATACTTACAATGAAAAATCCCTGACGGTTAAGCAGAGAAAGAGGTTACTATGAAAATTGTCATTTTAGAGAGAAACAGCGTGGGCACCGATGTGTCCGTAGACTGCATCAGCGACTTTGGAGAGGTTACCGTATACCGTAACACGGTGACGTTGGAGGAAGTCAGGGAGAGAGTCAGAGATGCAGATATTATTATTGCGAATAAATCTCCGCTGCGGGAGGAGACGCTTAAAGATGCGCCCAATGTGAAGCTTATCTGTGAGTTTGCCACGGGGTACGATAACTGCGACCTGGCGTATTGTAAGTCCAGAGGAATTAAGGTGACAAATGTAGTGGATTATTGCACAGGTATGGTGGCACAGCACACATTTGCCCTGGCTCTGGCATTGAGTGAGAAGCTGCCTTATTATGACAACTATGTCAAGTCCGGAGAATACAGCGCTCAGGACAGATTTTCCAACTTTGACCTTCCTTTTCTTGAACTGGAAGGAAAGACATGGGGGATTGTCGGTATGGGAAATATCGGCAGAAGAGTTGCAAGGATTGCCACAGCCATGGGCTGCAGGGTGATTTTTCACTCTGTTACGGGAAAGAGCACCTGTACAGAATATGAGCAGGTAGACAAAAATACTCTGCTTGCGGAGAGTGATTTCCTGTCCCTGCACTGTCCCTTGAGTGATTTGACGCGGAATTTCATTGATGCGGATGCTTTAAAGAAAATGAAAAAGACAGCAGTGCTGATTAATGTAGCCAGGGGAAGAGTAGTGGACAATGCGGCTTTGTATGAGGCGCTGGTAAACGAGGAAATTGCGGCAGCAGGGCTGGACGTGGTAGAGAATGAACCACTGGAGCTTTCCAATCCTTTAAGTAAATTGAAGGACAGCAATCAGCTGATTATTACGCCTCACCTTGCCTGGGCAAGCGTAGAGGCCCGCACGCGCTGCGTTCAGGGCGCCTATGAGAATATTGCGGCATTCCTGCGGGGCGAGGACAGAAATGTGGTCAACCCGTAAGAAAAATTTCATGATTTCTTAAAGCATGCAAACTTGACATACCTTAGGATTCATAGTAGAGTTACAACGTGGCGAAAACTTTAGGACGGAGAGGAATATGCGGCGTAATACAAAGAGGCAGGTATTATGGATTGGCCTGTTGCTGTTGGTACTGGGAACGGTTACACTTCTCTATTGGGGAAATCAAAAGCAGGTCTGGTTTTGTGATGAGATATATACTTATGAGTCCGCAAACGGCTTTGAACAGGATTGGCCGGCAGAGCATACGGGAGAATGGATGACCGGGGCAGATGTGGAGAGTTTCTTTGCGGCGGATTCTGCTACACTTTCTCTGAATGATATTACCATTCGTTTATACAGCGACCATGTGCCATTGTATTTTTGGCTGTTTCGGATATTGTCTTTTTATGTTTTTAAGGGGAGCGGAACAATATGGATAGGGCTTAGCTTGAATCTTGTATTTTATCTGCTCTTTTTGGCATTGGTATATGGAAGCTTTTGTCGTCTGACAGGTAAGCCTGTTATTTCCGGCGTATGTGTGGTCCTATCCTGCATTGTCAACCGGCTGGTACTGGAGCAGGCAACTACATTGAGAATGTACATGATGCTTTTGTTGGCGGAAGGTCTTTTGCTTTTAGGAGGCTTTTGGATCTTGCGGAACGCAGAACGGGAGAAAATGTCCTTCGGTGTTTTTGCCTATTTGCTTGCAGTCAGCCTGTTTGGATTTTTGACGCACTATGATTTCTGGATTTTTTATGCGGTTACCGCTGCCTGCTTTTGCCTGTGGCTTTTACTTGTCGCTGTCGGGAAGCAGAGAAAAGGGCAGGAGCGCTTTTGGATTTCCCGGGAATTTCGATATGTATTGGCCTGGACAGGTAATTTTGCAGTTTCGATTTTTGTGACAACCTGGATATTTCCCTATTGCAAATGGAATTTGAACCGGGGCAAAGGGGAAATGGCACTTCACTCTGTCTTTGATTTCTCTGGCGAAAAACTACAGCAAATCGGCTGGGGATATCAGCGTCTGTCGGCATCCGTGTTTGGAGAAAAGATACCGGCAGCGGCCGGACTGGCAGTGATGTTTTGCTGTATAGCGGGAGGGGCAGTCATCCTTTACAGAAAAAAAGAGGTGAAAAAGCTGACCGGACTGCTTTTGACGGTATTGATTGCGCAGCTGTATCAGTTGGTGGTGTGTTTTACGCTTCCGGATGCCTGGGAGGAGCGCTATCTTTGGGGAACATTTACTTTTATGATGCTGTGTATGGTTTGGGGAGCTGTTTTGCTTGGACAGTTTATCTTCTCCAAAATCAGGAATGACAGGACGCGTAAAATCTGTCAGATTGCTTTGCCGACCGTTCTGGTCATCTGTACTCTGGGAGGAGAGGCTGCTGTCATTGAAGGCGGAAAGGGGATTGCCTATCTGCTGCAGCCGGAAAAGGATATGTCTGCTTTGGAAGAGTGTAGCGGGATTCCCTGGCTAGTATATGGCCCTACAGTCGGGGTATATTCTTATTACGACTGGATTATCCCGGAGCGGATATGCTTTCTTACATCGGAGAATACGCCTGAGGACGCAGCGGCGGTTCATGGATTGGAAGGCGAGAGCAGCTTTGTTCTGTACAGCTATGAAGATTTATGTGAACAGGCAATTGGTTTTTTTGAGCAGGAACTTGGGAAAACAATTACCGTTGAATATTTGACAAAGAGTACTAACCTGACAGTGTATCTGGTAAACCTGGAAAACTGATTTCATACAGATTTAAAAGCCGTTGAAACGGCGGAATGAGAGGAAAAATGATAGAGAAAATTAAGGCACTTTGCAAAAAGTACGAGGAGATTATTGCATATCTGATTGTAGGCGGGCTTACTACGGTGGTTTCCTGGGCAGCGATGTTCTCGGTGAACTGGCTTGCATTTGGAAATCCGCTGTATCCCACGGCATTCCAGAATGCGGTTTTAAGTGTTGTCAACTGGACTGCCGGAGTTATCTTCGCTTATTTTACAAACCGAAAATTTGTATTTAAAAGTCATGAACCCATGCTGAAGGAAATTCCGAAGTTTGTGCTTTCCAGAGTATTCACTCTGATACTTGATTTGGTAATCAGACAGCTTTTCGGCCTGATGGGCATCAATGTGTACGTGACAACCATCGTTTCTGCGGTGCTTGTTATCATCGGAAATTATATTTTCAGCAAGCTGTTTGTGTTTAATAAAAAGAAAAAGACAGACGAAAAATAAAAAAACCCGCTGAGGAATCAGCGGGTTTTTGCTCAGATATTTTTAACCAGTTCCCGTACCAGTGCTGCAGAGTGCTTTGCGGCAGCGGCTTCAAATACGGGGTAATCCATCTCGGCACTGTCGTCCGCCTTGTCGGAGATAGCGCGGATGATGACAAAGGGAATATTGTTGAGATATGCGCCGTGAGCGATGGCAGCGCCCTCCATCTCGGCACAGTCCCCGTGGAACGTTTCAATTAAGTGAGTCTTTACTTCCTTGCTGGAGATAAACTGATCTCCGCTGACAACACGCCCCGGAACGGCTTTGATGTCGGGATTTACTTTTTCACAGGCTTCACAGGCAAGCTTTACAAGCTGCTTGTCAGCCGGAAATTCTCTGACTCCAAGCTGAGGAACTTCCCCAGGCTGATAGCCGAAAATGGTGGCATCCACATCATGATGCAGAGCGTCTGTGGAAATCAGAATATCACCGATGTCCAGTTTTGCGTTCAGCGAGCCTGCTACGCCCGTGTTAATGATATGTGTAACCTGAAAAAGATCAGCCAGAATCTGGGTGCAGAGAGCGGCATTTACCTTGCCCACACCACTGCGGACGATGACTACCTCTGCACCGTTTAAGGAACCCTCAAAGAATTCCATTCCTGCTTTTTTTTCCATTCTGGAAATAGACATCTCTGCCTTCAGAGCCTCAACCTCCAGCTCCATTGCTCCAATAATTCCGATTTTGTTCATATTTCCTCTCATTCCGCCACTTTTGCGGCAACCTTGTCTTTCTGATTTCCTATCTTGGGTATGTTAGGCTTATTGGGGATAAACCAGTCTGCTGTCGTCAATGTCATAGAGCACATTTTCCAGATATTTCCCGGCAAGATAATTTGCCATGCCGAGATTCATGTCCAGATAATTGCCGCAGTCCTTCGGGGATGCACCGGGTACTTCGTCCTTATAGTCACGGATAAATTCAAACATTTCCGTCACCAGAGGAACAATATCCCGGGAAGTATAATCTCCTGCCAGCAGCAGGTAAAAGCCGGTTCGGCAGCCCATGGGACCAAAGTAGATGGTCTTGTCCTTGAACTGCGGATGATTTCGCAGGAAAGTGGCTCCAAGATGCTCGATAGTATGCACCTCTGCAGTATTCATGACAGGCTCTTCATTGGGGCTTGTCATGCGCAGGTCAAAGGTGGTAATTATTTCAGCACCGACGTTGTCTTTTCGGGACACATAGATTCCCGGCTGGAGTTTCAGGTGATTAATTGTAAAGCTGGCTATTTTTTCCATAAGTTTCCTTTCCAAATTACTTTAAACTTTCTAATTTTGCTTCAAAATTTTCTTTCGGCATGGGTCTGTCAAACAGGAAGCCCTGGGCAAGGTAGCAGTTATGTTCCTTTAGCAGGTCTACATGTTCCGGAGTTTCCACACCTTCCACGATACATTCTATACCTAATTCCTGTGTCATGGCAATAATGTGTTTGAGCATAACCTGATTTTGTTTTGGTGAATCCGGGTTTTCCGCAAGAAAGCTTTTATCAATCTTGAGGACGTCCCAGGGCAGCTCCCGCAACAGATTCAGGGAGGAGTAGCCAATGCCGAAATCGTCTATGGAAGTGCTGACTCCCTGTTCTTTCAGACTGTAGACAATGCGCTTTAAGTCTTTAAAGCTTACATCTGTAGTGGTTTCTGTCAGTTCAATTTCAATGTATTCATGTGGCACATGATGTTTGTCGATAATTTCCATAATGTCCTTTAGTAAATCCATGTCATCAAAATGGCATCTGGAGAGGTTGACGGAAATTTTTACTACCGGTCTGCCTTCATCAAGCCATTTACGTATATCCATGCAGACATGCTCTAACATATAGAAATCAAGGACACAGATTGCCTTGCTTTGTTCCAAAACAGGAATAAAGCGACCGGGGGATATCAGATTACCATCATGCTGCCATCGGCAAAGAGCCTCGGCACCTATAATTTTATTGGTATTGATATTGTATTTTGGTTGATAATAAACCAGAAATTCCTGCTTTTTGATCGCTTCCGGGAACATATCCTGTATTGACTTGGTTTCGTCAATTCGGTTTTTTAACTGCTCATCATAAAATACATAGGATTCCTTGGTAAGGTTTCGGGCAATATTGATTGCGGAGCATACGCAGTCCATGATATCCGTAACTGCTGTGCAAGTCTCAGGAATCATATAGTAACCTGCAGAGGCAGTCAGCAGCAAATGCATCTCTGTTGGTTCGGTTGAAATATATTCCGTTCCGAGCAGGCAGTTCATGACAGCGTCAAGATGAGATTTTAAAAACAGAGTAATGAAGTTATCACCGCCGATCCGGCATACGATTTCTTCATCGGACAGGCAATCAGACAGATGTTGAATGAAAAAAGACATAACCTCATTACCTTTATCGCGACCAAATTGTTGGTTAATGGGGGAAAAATGCCGCAGATTAAAATAACAGGCAACATAATTGCCAATGCATCCCCGGGCAATTAACTCACTGGTGTGTTTCAGGAAATAAGTCAGATTGGGCATTTTGAAATCGCGGTCGTAATAAACCAGTTTTTCTACCATACGTAAGGTGCGAACACGTCCATTAAAAACATAAATCATTTTGGCAAGGACGTGAAGTTTTTCAGTTTCCTCTGCCGTCCAGTCTTCTTCACCGGTTTTTTGAAAAAAAGTATAGATGACGAAATTACCGCCCCTTGTAGTTTCACGATGTTGATAGCTGCGGGCGAAATCAGCCTGCCCCTTTTGATAAAGAGCGTGGTGTTCCCCTTTGTTCTGCTGTTCATGCAGAGGAGTTTCATAAAAATCTACGGTAATTTCGGCAATCCTCAGCAATGTCCCAATTCGATCAAGAGCAGACTGAGAATCGGGATGAAATTCACTTGGAATGGCATCCATTTTTAATAGGAAGTCATCAATTGCTTTTGCATATTCATAGGAATTAAATACCATAAGAATCCGCCCTCCTCCTATGTTTCCATAGTTCAAAAGTACTCTACTAAGCGAATTTTGTCAAGATCAATGAGCATATACTCAGGTGTGTCCGGACAGCAGCCTGCTTGACAGTTTCAGAATTTGGGATTACCATAGTTAGCAGAGACTAACAAGATGCCGGGGCATCCGAAGGATAGGAAGGAAGCAGAGAAAATGGCAACAGTGATTATTTGTGTGATTCTTGTGCTGATATGTGCGTTTGGTGTAAAAAGCTATGTTGGAAGGCTGTCCCATGGCTGCTGCGGTGGAAGCAGTGAAGCTGTGAAGAGGGTAAAACCCGCAGATGATGATATATCGCATTATCCCTATCTCTATGTCATGGAGATTGACGGGATGACCTGCAAAAACTGTGCCGCCAGAATCGAAAATGCCTTTAACACAGAGGAGAACGGCGGCTTCTTTGCAAGTGTGAAGCTGAATCAGAAGAAGGCGACGGTGCGTGCGAAAGAGGAGGTTCCCGAGGCAGAGCTGCGAAGAATCGTCATAAAGACCGGATACAGTGTGGTGAGCGTGGCAAGAGAGAAATAGGGATTGCAACACCCGGAGGAGATGCTATACTGGAAGCATAGCAAGATAAAGGAGGAACGCATATGAATCCTGCGTCCATTATGAAAATCATGAGTGCAAAGGCACAGTTTGAGAACAATCATCCCAAGTTTTCCGCGTTTATAAAAACGATATTTTCCAGACCGATTGAAGAAGGAACCATTATTGAAATTACCGTAACCCGTCCCGGGGAGGAGCCTGTCACCTCTAATATCAAGGTGCAGCAGTCTGATTTGGAGCTGCTGGAAGGTCTGAAGGAGCTGGGGAAGAAGTAAACGGAATGCTGCACATATTGCAAAATATCCTTGTAATATCTTCTTCGCTCTCTCTTGTTCCGTTTTGAAGCCACATGATGGCGGTATTGAACAAAGCCCCTATATACATATACAGGTTATACTTTTCTATTGAACTGTTTGGCATGGTTCCGGCAACCTCTTCATGAAATCGGTTCAGCTTTTCCAATAGGATGGAGCCATAGCCAAACCGGTACAGGTCTAGTGCAAAATTGCCATATTTTCTGAAGTATTCGAAGCTGCGGCGCACATTTGGACAGGTATAGTAATTTTCCCCGGCGTATTCAATCGTTTCGCGGAATTGCTCCAGTACGTCATCAATCAAAGTAAGCAGCACATCCTCTTTGGAATCATAATTGCGATAGAAGGAAACCCTCGCAACCCCGGCGGCCCGAATCAGTTCGGAAATTGAAATATCCGAAAAACTTTTTTCATGCATTAAGCTTAGTAATGTGCTTGTAATGCTGTTTTTTACCCGCAGATTTGCTTCTTTTCGTCTGTCCATATTTTCCACCCTGACTATATGATACAATATCGGCTTATTTGTATCACATGCAAGCCTTGTTTGAATTTCTACAATGTGATACAGTTGTTTCATATTATTTTAGCAGGATTCAGCGTTTTGTCAAGGCAGGGAGAGTTTATGAAAACAGCAATTATGACAGATACAAACAGTGGAATCACCGTGGAGGAAGGCAGAAGATTAGGTATATATGTGTTATCCATGCCCGTGATTATCGAGGAACAATATTATCTGGAAGGCGTTGATGTTACAAATGAGCAGCTGTATCAGGCTATGTTGTCCGATAAAGAATTGTCCTCGTCACAGCCCTCGCCCGGAGATGTCATGGATATGTGGGACAGGATTTTAAACGACGGCTTTGAAGAAATTGTTTATATACCCATGTCCAGTGGTCTAAGCGGTTCCTGTCACAGTGCGATGCAGTTTGCTTTGGAATATGGTTCCAGAGTGCAGGTGGCTGATAATCATCGAATTTCCGTGACACTGATGGAATCTGTTTTGGATGCAAAGGCTCTTGCAGACCAGGGAAAATCTGCTTCGGAAATAAAAGAATATCTTGAGAAAACGGCATATCAGGCAAGTATTTATGTGACTGTGAATTCTTTGAAATATTTGAAGAAGAGCGGTCGTATTACACCCTCTGCTGCAGCCATAGCCAATATTCTCAACATCAAACCGGTGTTGACAATACAGGGGGAAAAGCTCGACCTTTGCGCAAAAGTCAGAGGCATCAGACAGAGTGAGAAAAAGATGATAGAGGCCATTCAGACGGATATTGCAGCCCGTTTTCCCGAAATACCGTCAAACAGGTTGAAAATCGGAGCGGCCGGAACCTTTGAGAAGAGAGAGGATGCCGAAAACTGGCTGCAGCTTGTCCGCGCGGCTTTCCCCGAATGCAATGTCTATTACATTCCCCTTTCCTGTAGTATAGCATGTCATGTCGGCATGAATGCTGCCGGGATAGGAGTTTCGGTTATAGCGGAGCGCGGTTAGAAAATGGCAGATAAATCTTTTGAACAATGTTAAGGATGAGGTTTAATTTTAGCTGAAAAAGAAGAAGCCATACCTTTCGGTGAGCAAGCTCCCCACAGGTACGGCTTCTCTTTTATTGCATGGCTTGTAGCTTAGCCAAAGTATCTCTGAAGCAGACCCTCGAATGCCTTACCATGTCTGGCTTCGTCTCTAGCCATTTCATGAACGGTGTCGTGGATTGCATCCAGGCCCAGCTCCTTAGCTCTCTTAGCCAGATCAACCTTACCTGCGGTAGCACCGTTCTCAGCGTCTACTCTCATCTCCAGATTCTTCTTGGTGGAATCGGTAACAACCTCACCCAACAGCTCTGCAAACTTTGCAGCGTGCTCTGCCTCTTCATAAGCAGCCTTTTCATAGTACATACCAACCTCAGGATAACCCTCTCTGAAAGCAACTCTGGACATGGCAAGATACATACCAACCTCAGAGCACTCACCGTTGAAGTTGTCGCGCAGATCCTTGATAATGTCCTCGCGAACACCCTGTGCAACGCCTACAACATGCTCGGCAGCCCAGGTCTTTTCGCCGGACTGAACAGTGAACTTTTCAGCGGGAGCATGGCAGATGGGGCACTCGGCAGGTGCAGCATCTCCTTCATAAACATAACCACATACCTGACATACAAATTTCATAATCTTAATCTCCTTTTCTTAAAAAATAATTTGTTGAAAAGCTACAAGAGCTTTTTGGACTTGGTGCAATGCTCGCAGGTGCCGTAGAAGTAAGTGACATGACCGGCGATATGACCGTCAAAATTGGCTCCTGCAATTTCCGTAATGTGTTCAATACTGTCCATCTCCAAATCCACTACGCTGCCACATTCCGTGCAGACAAAATGATAATGAGGAGAGGTATCGGCGTCAAAATGGTCAACTCCGTCGCCAACCCGCAGACGCTGTATCTCACCGATATCTGCCAGGAGCGTAAGATTTCGGTAGACAGTACCCAGACTGATGCTGGGGTTATTCTGACGGACATTCATGTAAACGACATCCGCAGTGGGATGATCTTTTCGCGTCATCAGAAACTCTTTAATCATTTCTCTCTGTCTACTGTATTTGAGTGTAGCCATTTTTCCTCCTTTCGTAAAATCAGTAATCATTACTGTTTTTATTATAAATAATTTAGAGAGAATGTCAATAGGTTTTTGAAAATCAATCAGAAAATTATGTTTAGACTTTTTTTAGGATAATATTTTTTTGATTTTACACATTTTGAACGGGAACATGATATAATAACCTTATTATTGGCAGGAGACGGCCGGATGGCCGGAACGGAGTGGGAAAATGAAATTTAAGACAAAGCTTCGTGTTACATTTATTACAATTATTTTATTACCGCTGGTGTTGACCTCTCTGGCATTCTGTGCAATCGGGCTTTACTTGATAAATGTACAGAAGGGGCTTCCCATTGGAGAGTTTAATTATACGGGTCTGTCGGAAAACATGCGGGAGCTTGTGGAGGAGACGGACAGGACATATGATTTATTGCTGGAACAGATAAAAACAGACGCTTCCCGGCTGGAGGATAAGGTATACCTGGAGGAGGTTACTTCCGGCATATCCCGTAAGACTACATATATCATAGTCAGAAAAGGCGAAGAGCTATATTATACGGGAAGTGAGGATGCGGCGCAGACAATCTTTCCCAAGCTGCCGGATTACGGAGAGGGCGATATTTCGGAGGAGTCCGGCTTTTACTATGATGAATACGATAAGTACGTAAAGCAGATTGACTTTCTTTTTTCCGATGGCTCGGAAGGCAGCGTGTTTGTGATTACCAAGTCGAATTCCCTGATTTCCAAGCATCTGTTGATAGATATGTTTGTGGCAATTCTGGCGATTCTGATTTTTACCAGTCTCATTCTGACCAGGTGGATTCGCAGAGGCGTATTTAATCCGGTCAATGAACTGAATGTTGCCATGAAAAAGATTAAGGAAGGCAATTTCGAGTATGCTCTGGAGACAGATGTCAAGGGAGAAATAGGCGATTTGTACCGCAATTATGAGGATATGCGGCTGCGGTTGAAGGAATCTGCCGAGGAGAAGGCGGAAAACGAGAAACAGAACAGAGAGCTTGTCAGCAATATTTCGCATGATTTGAAAACACCTATTACGGCTATCAAGGGCTATGTGGAAGGAATTATGGATGGTGTAGCCGATACGCCGGAAAAGATGGACAAGTATATCAAAACCATTTATAACAAGGCGAATGATATGGAAAGGCTGATTAATGAGCTGACCTATTACTCGAAGATTGATAATAACAGAATCCCTTATAATTTCCACCGCATCAATGTAGCCGATTACTTCGGTGACTGTGTGGAAGAGGTGGGAATGGATTTGGAGCAGCGGAATATTGAACTGAACTATTCCAATCTGGTAAGTCCTGACACAGTTGTCATCGCAGACCCGGAGCAGATGAAGAAGGTTATCAACAACATTATCAGCAACAGTGTGAAATACATGGACAAGCCTCACGGAGTCATCGACATCCGCATTCTGGACGAGGTGGACTCCATCCGAGTGGAGATTGAGGATAACGGAAAAGGAATCGCGCAGAAAGACCTGGGTAAAATATTTGAGAGATTTTACCGTACGGATGCTTCCCGCAACTCTGCTCAGGGAGGCAGCGGCATTGGGCTTTCCATTGTCAAAAAGATTATTGAAGACCATGGCGGTTACATCTGGGCAACCGGAAAAGAGGGCGAAGGGACCTGTATGCATTTTGTGCTGAGAAAATATATTGAGCTTTCCAATGAAAAATAGAAGCGGAATGGAGGAAATCATGAGCAAGATTCTGATTATTGAAGATGAGGTTGCAATCGCAGATTTGGAGAAGGACTATCTGGAACTGTCCGATTTTCAGGTAGACATCTGTAATACCGGAGATGAGGGATTGCAGGCAGCGCTGAGCGGAAATTATAATCTGGTGATTCTGGATTTGATGCTTCCCGGCATGGATGGATTTGAGGTGTGCCGGAAAATCAGGGAGGAGAAAAATATTCCCATACTGATGGTTTCTGCAAAGAAGGATGACATTGATAAAATCAGAGGTCTGGGTCTGGGAGCAGACGATTATATGACAAAACCCTTCAGCCCCAGCGAGCTGGTTGCCAGAGTCAAGGCACATATGGCGCGTTACGAGAGGCTGGTGGGTACAAACCAGAAGCCTCAGAATGATATTGTGGAAATCAGGGGAATCCGCATTGATAAGACAGCCCGCCGTGTCTATGTAGATGGGGTGGAGAAGACTTTTACCACCAAGGAATTTGATTTGCTGACATTCCTGGCAGAGAATCCCAACCACGTATTTACCAAGGAGGAGCTTTTCCGTGAAATTTGGGATATGGATTCCATCGGTGATATTGCTACGGTCACGGTTCACATCAAAAAGATTCGTGAAAAGATTGAGGCTGACACAGCCAAACCCCAATATATCGAAACCATATGGGGCGTTGGCTACCGCTTTAAGGTATAATATGACGAAGATTCCTCATGCAATTTGATGAATTGCATGAGGTTTTTTTTACAAACTAAGATAAAATGTAAAAAAAATATAGTTTTTGTCAATAGTATTATGGTATAATAACTATATTCTTGGCAAAAAGCGACCAAATGT
This sequence comes from Acetatifactor sp., assembly GCA_051877795.1. GTDB lineage: Bacteria > Bacillota > Clostridia > Lachnospirales > Lachnospiraceae > Acetatifactor. The sequence goes on along the minus strand of JBJEJG010000045.1, from coordinate 47,519 downwards.
TGGGTGTTATTTCGCGGGGGAGGAATACTATGCGCTATGTGAAAACAGCAGAGATAGAGCTTGGCGATCGGTTTGCAAAAACGATATACAATAAGGATGGCGTGTTGCTTTTTAACAGTGGAGTTAAAATTGATTCATCCATGATAAGCCGATTGCAGGAGCTGAACCTTTACGGTACCTATGTGCTGGATGCTGCAGAGCCGGTTCCTCCTATTACGGTGGAAGAAGCGGAATTTGAACGGTTTCAGTGGACGCAGACTTATGTGGTAGACGAGGTACTTACGGATGTTGTCAAACAGAGACTGCCCAAGAAGCTGGATGACCTTGTCAATCTGATATACAGCCGTTTTGGAAACAGGACGGAAAAGATGACCTTTAATCAGTGTCTGCGGGGAGAGAACGACTTTATCAGTAAGCATTCTCTGAACGTAGCAATTCTTTCTGCACTGCTTGCTACAAAAATGAATATGGATTCCAAGGAGAGCAAATATCTGATTGAGGCAGCAATATTTCATGACGTTGGAAGGCTTCTGGTTCCCGGAAAAATCCTTCACAAGGAGGGAAGTCTGACGCAGGCAGAGATGGATACCGTCCACAAATGTCTTCTGGCAGGCTTCAAACTACTCAGTACAAATTATCAGTATCCGGCCGGGGTACGCCGGTATATTATCCAGCTTTCCAACGATTTATCCAACCGGCTTCCCAGCTATCCCAGAAATGAGCAAAAGCTGTTGGTCGGTACGAAAATCATACAGGTGGCAGATATTTATGATACCTTGACAGCAATACGCTCCTACAAATCACCGATGTCAGCTTTTTCCGCTGTAAAGATTATGCGGAACGAGCCGGAAAAATATGATTCCAACGTAGTAGATGTTCTGGAACAATGTATTCATATCCTGCCAACCGGCTCTTATGTAGTGTTGAGCAATGGAGAGCAGGGAATCGTTGTGCGTGAAAATCACAGGGTGCTTGACAGACCGGTGGTTCTGGGGTTAATGAGCAACACGCTGTATGATTTGGGAATGAGGGCTACCTATAATGAAATTCAGATAGTGGATACCGTATTTACTCCGGATAACAGACAGCATGTCGAAATTAATGTTTCAAAGTTCATAAAGTGAAAAAGCAAAGAGAGCAGGCTTTTGCCTGCTCTCTTTGCTTGGGCCGGATTGGGTCTTCGTCAGCAGCAGTCGCAGTCACAGTCGCACTCATGCTTGCGTTTGGTGTCAATGGGACTGTCAATCAGAGTAGCAGCCTGGAAGAGGTGTTTGTGTCCATCCTCAGACTCGGTACAGCCCTTGATAAAGTGGACATGTTTTCCCTCGCCGACATAGATGGCAGGGCAGGTTTTGCCGCAGAATTCGTGGTAATGCCCATCGGTGAAATCGGTGCGGAATTTGACTTCGTGCACATGGGATTTCCCCTCGCGGATTGCCTCGCCGGTGACGGTGGCAAATCTGTGGTTGTGACATTCGTTGCAGCTTCCGGCTACAACGGTGCTGCCGAGAAGTTCATGAACATGCTTCTGGTCATAATACTCAGAAGGGGTACTGATAGTTGTGGTTTCCATATAAATTTCTCCTTTTTTTTGATACTATATAGTATGACAAAAGGAGAAATTTGTTACATTTAGTCGGATTCCTGCAAAACTGTTTCGCCGGCAGGTGTATTCAGTTCTTTATAAGTACGGACAATGACAATCGCACTGATGATAAAGGTCAGCACGTCTGACACGGGCATGGAGTAAAGAACCCCTCTCAGGCCAAACCAGACAGGCAGAAGCAGGGCGAAACCTACGCCGAAAACCACCTCACGAACCATGGAGAGAAGAGTGGAGGTAAGCGCCTTGCCGAGGGACTGCAGATAGATGAAGGTAGCCTTGTTGACACAGGCAAAAATCATCATGCACAGATAGGTGCGGAAGGAAGCAACGGCAAAATTGCGGTAATAGTCACTTTCCTTCTTAGCTCCAAAAATATTGATGAGCTGATTGGGCATGAACTCTACAATCAGCAGGGCAATCAGACCTACTACAGCCTCGGAGATAAGCAGCTTGGTAAAGAGCTCCTTTACACGGTCTTTTCTTCCGGCACCCACGTTGTAGCCTACAATGGGGATACAGCCTGCCGCCATGCCGATAACGATGGAAATGACAATCTGGAAAAATTTCATGACAATACCGATAACCGCCATGGGAATCTGGGTCAGGCTTTCCAGAGGAATATTGTCTGAGCCGTATTCGACAATATCTCCGCCGTGCTTTACTACCATAGAGTTAATGGCGAGCATTGCGGCCACCAGAGAAATCTGCGCCAGAAAGCTGCAAATACCCAGCGGAATGAATTTCTTTATCAGAGCACCACGCAGGGTAAAGCTGCTTTTTGTCAGCTTAACAGCCTTTGTGTGGAACAGATACCAGATTGACATAACGGCTGTAACAACCTGACCGAGAACGGTGGCTACAGCGGCACCCATCATGCCCCATTTGAAAATGAAAATAAAGATAGGGTCCAGGATGATATTGATGACGGCACCCAAAAGAGTGGAAGCCATAGCAAATTTAGGACTTCCGTCGGAACGGATAATGGGATTCATTGCCTGACCAAACATGTAAAAGGGTATGCCCACGGAAATCCAGGTAAAATATTCTCTGGAATTCTGAAAAGTCCCCTCGTTGACTTTCCCGCCGAAGGCGGTGAGAATAGGAGTCCGGAAAATAAAGTAAACTGCGGTCAGAAGGATACCTGCAATGATTACCAGAACCACAGCGTTTCCGATACTGCGGTGCGCCTTCTCATTTTCCTTGGCGCCCAGACTGATGCTGACAAAAGCGCAGCAGCCGTCCCCAATCATGACGGCAATAGCCAGTGCAACAACGGTGAGAGGGTAAACGACAGTGTTTGCCGCGTTTCCATAGGAACCAAGATAATCTGCGTTTGCAATGAAAATCTGGTCAACGATGTTGTAGAGAGCTGCAACCAGGAGAGAGATAATACAGGGAATCGCATACTTGCGCATCAGCGTCCCGGTGCTTTCCGTCTCCAGAAATGAATTAGATTTTTGTTCCATAATAATAACCTTGCCTTTCTGAAAATAAACCGTAAAAAAATAATGCGTGGCCAAAAAGCTGGACTTACGCCTTTTGGCCACGCACTATTTCGATTCAAATTATATTCATTTTTTGTTTCGGGGTCAAGAAAAAAGTTTTGGAAATTGACTTCCTATGGCTTTTATGAAAAAATAGAAAAAGAGAAAAATTGTGCATAATAACACAGAAACGAGGAGAGTTATATGCTGCCGGAGGCATTTTTGGAGAGGATGCAGCAAATGCTGGGGACAGAGTACGAAGCCTTTCTGGCTTCCTACGACCGGGAAAAATATCAGGCGCTGCGATTGAACGGGTTAAAATATAATATAGAAGGAAAATGCGCGACAGAATTATATGAAGGCGCAGATGCGCAGCGGACGCCTGTACCCTGGGCGGAGAACGGTTATTATTATGGCTCTGAAGAACAGCCGGGAAAACACCCATACCATGAAGCGGGGGTTTATTATATTCAGGAGCCAAGTGCCATGGCTCCTGCAGAGCTTTTACAGGTGGAACCGGGAGAGCGGGTGCTGGATCTCTGCGCTGCTCCGGGTGGGAAGAGTACCCAGCTTGCGGCGAAGCTGAGAGGAGAAGGGTTTCTTTTGTGCAATGAGATACACCCTGCAAGGGCAAAAATATTGTCAGAGAATGTGGAGCGTATGGGAATCCGCAATGCCTGTGTGACAAATGAAACGCCGGTGCATCTTGCGGAAGTGTTTCCGGGTTTCTTTGACAAGATTCTGGTGGATGCGCCCTGTTCGGGGGAAGGCATGTTTCGGAAGAATGAGGCAGCCTGTCAGGAATGGAGCCCTGAAAATGTAGAGCTATGCGCTGAGAGGCAGGATGAGATTCTGGAGTGTGCGTCAGGGATGCTCCGACCGGGTGGAAGGCTGGTTTATTCCACCTGTACCTTTGCACCATCGGAAAATGAGGGGAGTATCAGCAGGTTTCTGAAGCGGCATCCTGAATTCCGTATTTTGAAGATAGAAAAGGCGGCTTTTGGACAGGCAGATTGTGACGGAAAGTCTTCTTATGTGGAGGAACCGGCGGATGGCTTGGAAAATACGCTGCGTCTTTGGCCGCACCAGATTAAGGGCGAGGGGCATTTTGCCGCACTGCTTGCCAAGGAGGGAGAGCTGCCGGAAGGCTGCCGTGCTTTCTCTGCAAACGGTGCTCTGAAATCCATACCGGAGAAGGAACTTGGGGAATATGTGAATTTTGTGCGGGAAACCTTAAAAACGGGAAGCTCGTTACGGTTGATGCGGGATTTTTCTGATGGAGAGCCATCCGGCAGCTACATTCAGTTTGGCGATAACCTGTATCTTGCGCCGGAGGGAATGCCTTCTTTGAAAGGCCTGAAGGTGCTCCGGCCGGGACTGCATCTGGGCGAGATGAAAAAGGGACGGTTTGAGCCCTCTCACGCATTGGCGCTTGCCCTGTCACCACAGGTCGTGAAGCATGTGTGGAATCTGGAGAGCTCCGACCAAAGAGTCATGGCTTATCTGAACGGACAAACCTTTGCGGCAGAGGGTGAAAAGGGCTGGTATTTAATCTGCGTGGACGGTTTCTCTCTGGGCTGGGGGAAGCTGGCAGGCGGTATTATGAAGAACCATTATCCGAAAGGTCTGCGGGTGAATTTGTGATGAGAAAGATAAAAATCATTTATGAGGATGCGGATATTGTTGTCATTTATAAGCCGGCGGGACTGGCGACGCAGACGGCAAAGGTGGGGCAGAGCGACGTAGTCAGCGACTTAAGGAATTATTTGGCAAAGCAGGCAGCAGCTGCCGGCAAAGCACCGGGTCAGCCTTATCTGGGTATTATTCACAGACTGGATCAACCGGTGGAAGGGCTTCTGGTATTTGCGAAGAATAAAAAAGCAGCTGCTTCACTGAGCGCTCAGCTTCTGGATAGGGAAACAGGATTCCTGAATAAACAATATTATGCCGTAGTTTGTGGAAAACCTGCCGGGGAAACAGGGGAACTTGTGGATTACATGTACAAAAACGAGAGCGGTCGGGCAATTGTTGCAGCAGGAAGCGGAAGGATGAAAAACGGGACAGCAAAAAAGGCTGTGTTGCATTATGGTCTGGTGGCGACAGCGAAAAGTCCGTCGGGAAAGGAATTTTCGCTGCTGGATATTTCTATTGATACCGGACGCTTTCATCAGATTCGTGCCCAGATGTCCCATGCGGGAATGGCGCTTTTGGGAGATGCAAAGTATGGAAATGAGCAGTCGCAGGCGTTGTCGCAGGAACTGGGGGTCAGAAATGCGGCGCTCTGTGCCTACAACCTGGAGCTTCTGCACCCTGTCACAGGCGCGCCCCTGCATTTTTGCATTCAGCCGGAGGCACCAATATTTTCTTACTTTGACGGTAAATAAATTTTACGAAAAAAACCATACTAAGCCGTAAAGACTGGTGCGGGAGGCTTGGGGTATGGTGGAAAAAATCAAAGATAACAGACTTATTGTACTGCTTCTGCTGACAGGAGCAGTATATTTTTTTCTGAAATATATTACACCTCTGACAGCGCCTGTGCTGATTGCCATGCTTTTTGTCACAATTTTCGGTCCCCTGCTTCAAAAAATGCAAAGCAGATTGAAAATCCACAGGCAGGTGGGAGCGGTTTTGCTTTTGCTGCTGGCATGCGGTGTTCTGGGTATTTTAATCTGGGTGTTTTTTTCCTGGATTGTGGGAAGCCTGCCGGGGTGGAGCGGCGGTCTCGATTCCATAGAAAGGGAGCTTGCGGAAATTGTACATCAGATATGCTGTACGGTAGGCAGAGCTATCGGTATTGATGATGTTTATCTGGAAAGAACGATTTTGCTGCGCCTTCAGGAAGGAATTGATTATCTTCAGATGGAATTTGTGCCGGGTGTACTGTCACAGTCTCTGGAATATGTGGGAGTGTTGGCGGCTATCGGAGGATTTCTGGTAACCTTCCTCATTGCTACAGTTCTGCTTGCCAGGGACTATGATGACATTATGAACCGTATGCTGGACAGGGAGGAATGCCATGTATTTCTGGAAATTATCTGTGGCATTATCCGTTACATTGCTACCTTTGTCAAGGCACAGGTGATTATTATGAGCATTATCGGTACAGTGTCGGCAGCTGCTTTGGGAATCTGTGGAATCCAACATGGGGTGCTATGGGGACTGCTGGCAGGAATTTTGGATGCACTGCCCTTTATCGGTACGGGCATTGTGCTGGTGCCGTTGGGAATTCAGCAGCTTTTTTCGGGTAAATATTGGCAGGCAGTTATCTGCATTCTCATTTATGTGGTTTGCATTTTTATCCGGGAGATGTTGGAGCCCAGACTGATTGGACGGCGGATGGGAGTTCATCCAATCGCAATTCTGCTGTCTATCTACGCAGGAATCAAGCTGTTCGGGGTTTGGGGGATTATCGGCGGGCCATTGGGTTTCATCATTATCTGGCAGGCATACAGCAGTCTGGAAAAGAGATGGGAAAAGGATTTGACGAAAGAAGGGGTGTAGCTTATGATGGATATAGACTAGTGACAATTTACCTGATACAGGGGGACATAATGGGGAACAGGCTGCGAAAGATAACACTTTTTTTTGAGATGACGGTGGACTACGGAATTTGCATCTATATTTTGCTGATTCTGGCAGTGTTGCCTTTTTATTTTACAGAAGGATACAGCCATATAGGAACGGATAAGGCTCTGTTTTTCAGAAGAGTTAATGTAAATATGGGAAAAATATTGCTTCCGCTGGCAATGGTTTTACTTGTGCTGGAACTTGCGTGTGTCGTTTACCAAAAGAAAGGAAAGGAAAAGCGACAGGAAAGAAACGAGATTTTCAGCCGGTTCAATGCGACGGATATATTCATGGCTGTTTACGGAATAAGCCTGCTGCTGTCCTATCTGTTATCCGATTACAGGGAAACTGCTCTCCTGGGGGCGCAGGGCTGGTTTATGGGGCTGTTTACCCAGTTGGTCTTTGTACTGACTTATTTCTTCATCTCCCGGTTATGGCAGCCCAGAAGATGGATGCTCTATATGGTGCTTCCGGTGTCGGCAGCTGTATTCCTTTTGGGATATCTGGACCGTTTCGGCATTTATATTCTGAGCATGGAATCCAGAACCGGGATGTTTATTTCCACAATCGGAAATATAAATTGGTACTGTGGTTATGCAGTTTCTGTGTTTTTTGCAGGCGTTGTTCTTTTGTGGAAACGAGAGGAAGCAAAAACCCGGCAGAAGATATTGTTGATGGTATACACCTTTTTAGGTTTTGGCACTCTGATGACGCAGGGCAGCGAGAGCGGAATAGTGGCGGTGGGAGTTATTCTGCTGGCGCTCTTTTGTATGTCCGTAGGAAGTGCCGGAAAAATGCGGTTATTCTGGCAGATAATGACATTGTTTTCCTGTGCCTGCCTGATGAGTTTCCTGCTTCGATATATTGTGGGAGACAAATTCGCCTACATAGAAGGAGGAGCTCTGGAGATTACCACCTCTGGATACCTTGCATTCATAGCGACAGCTGTGTCGGTTTTGATGCTGCTATGGGTATGGAAGAAGGAGAAGGCAGGGACCTATCGGGCAAAGGGCTTTCGGGTGCTTGCCGGGGTACTGGTTTCAATGTGCATTGGAGCTGTTCTGGTAATACTGATTTTCGCGGCGGTTAATACAATTCGTCCCGGAAGTATAGGAAGGCTGTCGGAGTATTCTCTTTTTACCTTTTCACCCCGATGGGGCAGCAGCAGGGGAGCAACCTGGGGAGCAGCATTTTTGTGCTTTAGGGAGCAAAACTTTTTACACAAACTGGTAGGCGTGGGGCCGGATGCCATGTCGGCCTATATGTACAGCAAAGGCAGCGAGGGGCTTCGTCGTATGCTGACGGAATGCTTTGGTACGGCGGTACTGACAAATGCGCACAACGAATGGCTGACGGTACTGGCAAATGTAGGGATTTTGGGGTTTGTCGGATTTGTCGGTACAATGATTTCCGCGATGGTGAGGTTTTTCAGAAAAGGAAAGCAGAATGCACTTCTCTGTGCTATCGGATTCTGTCTGCTGGCCTATACGGTGAACAATATATTCAGCTTTCAGCAGACCATGAACGGTGCTACGATTTTTGTGCTATTGGGAATGGGGGCGGCGTTTGACAGAGAATGTGAAAGGCAGTAATTATGTCATGGGCTAGAGGTCACAGATACAGAATTTATATAACAACAAAAAAAGAGTACCCACATATGTGAATACTCTTTTTTTTCGTCGATGCGACAAGATTTGAACTTGCGACCTCTGCGTCCCGAACGCAGCGCTCTACCAAGCTGAGCCACGCATCGATTAGTAACATTAAAATAATAAATAAAAAGAGATTGATTGTCAAGTAAAAAACGAATAAGATAAAAGAAAAAATGAAAATAAATAATTGTTCAGAAAGGTACACAAACAGATGACAGATTGCCTGGAGTTATTTGACAATCAGACAGCGGAATGGTTTCGGGAAAAGCTGGGAGAACCCACGCCGGTGCAGAAGCTTTCGTGGCCTGCCATTGCGGCAGGTGGGCACGTGCTGGTGTCTGCTCCAACAGGAACGGGAAAAACGCTCTCTGCCTTTCTGGTTTTTCTGGACAGATTAAAAAAAGAAGCACAGGAGGGCAGTCTCAAACAGGAATTACAGCTGATTTACGTGTCCCCTTTGAAGTCGCTGGCGGCAGATATCCGGGAGAATCTGAAAAGGCCTCTGGAGGGTATCGGCGGCGAAGATCTACTTTCAGTGGCAATTCGCACGGGGGACACCACGCAGAGGGAGCGGCAGCAGATGGTGCGAAAGCCACCTCATATCCTGATTATTACACCGGAGTCTCTTTATCTGATGTTGACAAGCAAAACAGGGCAAAATGTGCTCTCTACTGCAAGGGCAGTGATTATAGACGAATTGCATGCGTTGATTGACACCAAGCGCGGCGCGCATCTGATGCTGTCTTTGGCAAGGCTGGATGCTTTGTGTAAAAAACCCTTGCAGCGCATCGGGTTGTCTGCAACGATTGCGCCGCTGGAGCAGGCGGCAGAATATCTGGCTCCCGAACCGGTGACCATAGCGGCGCCTTCCATGGAAAAAAAGGTACAGCTTCAGATATTAAGCCCCTATGTGAATACGGAGAAAAAGAGAAAGGACCCGGTCTGGCAGGAGCTTGCGAGCCTGGTATATCAATACTGCCAGGGAAACAGAAGCGTGATTGCTTTTGTGGAGGGAAGGCGATATGCAGAAAAGCTGGCCTATTATGTCAATCTTCTGGGCGGAGAGGATTTTGCACGGGTGCATCACGGCAGCCTTTCAAAGGAACAGAGGCAGGAAACGGAAGAAGCGCTGCGGGAGGGAAGGCTGCGGCTGTTATGTGCTACCTCTTCCATGGAGCTGGGAATTGATGTAGGGGATATTGACCGGGTACTGCAGGTGGGCTGCCCCCGTACCATTTCCGGCACTATGCAGAGGCTGGGACGGGCAGGGCACAATCCTACACGCACCAGTGTCATGTATCTGTTTCCCCGAACGGCGGCGGAAAGTGTGCAATGTGGCATGACTGCGCAGCTTGCCAGGGAGGGAAAAGTAGAGCGGCTGAATCCTCCCGAGGGCTGCCTGGATGTGTTGGCGCAGCATCTGGTTTCCATGGCGGCTTTCAAGGGGTATGAGTTGGATGATGTGATGAAGCTTCTGCCAAGAGCATGGCCCTTCCGAAATGTTACAAGAGAGGATGTAAAGGCTGTTCTTTGTATGCTGGCGGGAGATTATGAACATAAGAAGGACATCCCGGTACGTCCCCGGATTTTATATGACAGAATCCATGAACGGGTAGAGGGAGATGCTTATAGCAGGATGCTGGCGGTATCTGCCGGCGGAACGATTCCTGACAAGGGACTTTATACCGTAAAAACCGAGGACGGCGTAAAGGTGGGAGAGGTGGACGAGGAATTTGTCTACGAAACCCAGAAGGGCGACCGTTTTATTCTGGGCGCTTTTGCCTGGAAGGTAATCAATATCGGCAGGGACACCGTAACCGTGACGCAGACACCTGTGGAGGGTGCAAAGCTTCCCTTCTGGAAGGGAGAACTAAAAGGCAGGAATAAGGAGACGGGAGCCGCTTTCGGAAGAATCCTGCGTAGTCTGCAGGAGGCAGAAAATGATGGAAGACTTACAGAGGCACTGGCGGGGCTGGGACTGGATGAAGCTGCGCAGGAGCTTGCTGCCGGGTATCTGAGACGACAGATTGTGGCAACGGGAGGACTGCCTGATGACAGGACGATTATTGCGGAGCATTTTCGTGACCAGTCGGGCAACAGTCAGTTGATGATTCACTCCGTTTTCGGGCGGCAGGTGAACAGCCCTCTGGCACTGTTGGCTGCGCAGGCTGCCAGGACAGAGCTGGGAATCAATGTGGGCAGCGTGGATGAGGAGGATGGGTTTCTGCTCTATGCATATGGAGATGGCTCGTTGCCGGAGGGTTTGCTGCAACGAATCAATGCGGAGACCTCGGAGGATGTTTTGGCCGCCTTGCTGCCCGCCACCCCCCTCTTTAATATGGCGTTCCGGTATAACTGCGGCAGGGCGTTAATGATGGGTGTGCGGAAAAACGGTAGACAGCCGCTTTGGATGCAACGTCTTCGAAGCGCGGAAATGCTGGACAGCATTGTGAGAGAGAAGAGGCACCCGCTGATTCGGGAAACCAGGCAGGAGTGTATGAGACAGCTCTGGGACGTGGCAGGAGTGCGGGAGCTTCTGGAAAAAATACATGCAGGAGAAATCCTTGTCCGGGAAATTTATACGGATATGGCTTCTCCTATGTCTCTACCGCTGCAGTGGAGCCAGGAGGCTGCGGTAATGTATGATTATGCACCGACGCCGAGAGGGATTCATGCGGCGGTGGAAGAGGTCTTAAAGGAGGAGCAGGAGTTGGTGCGTCCGGGAGCGACGGAGCTTTCCCGGGTACAGGAGAGAGGAAGGCTGCCGGAGGACGAAAAACAGTTGCATTCTCTTTTGATGACAGAGGGCGATTTGGCTGCGGGAGAATTAGAGATTCCTGTGGAATGGCTGGAAAAGCTGGCAGAGGAAGGGCGTGCGGTCTATCTGGAGCAGGGACTTTGGATTGCCGCGGAGGAACAGGAGAGCTACCGGACGGCTTTGGAGGCACCGGAGAGCGAGGAGGCATCTGACGTTGTACGCCGTATGCTTCGCTACCGGGGTGGAGCCGATGCCTGTCAGGTGGCGCTGCGCTATGGCTGGACGGAAGAAAAGGCACGGGCGGTACTGGAGGAACTGTGCCGAAGAGGCGAGGCTGTGGCACAGGAGACGGATATGTGCGGCAGCAGTAGAGCTGTTTTGGAGCCGCCGGATGACATTGAGACGGCGCGGCAGCAGATAATATATTATCATGCTGCGTTGTACAAGCGTGCCAGAACCATGACCTTGAGAAACCGCAGGGAGGAAATTGTCACCTGTCCGCCGGAAAGCTATGCGGCATTGCTGCTTTCCCGTATACATCGTTCAGCACCGGCGGAGGAATGCCTGAAGAACACCATTACCTCTTTTGCGGGTATGGCGTATCCGGCGTCTGCCTGGGAGGAACTGATTCTCCCTGCCAGAGTGAAAAACTACAGGGAAGGGTTTTTGGATACCTTTCTTGCCTCCGGTGAATATTTCTGGCACATGGAGGAGAACGGCAGGCTTACATTTGATGCCACGGAGGAAATTGACTGGGACAGAGAACCGGAAGTCCCCTGGGAAACATTAACGGAAAAGGAACGGCTTGTGACGGAGGCACTGATGAAACGGGGTGCCAGTTTTATGCAGGCGCTGAACAATGTGCTGCCCGGGGAGTCACCTCACGACACGCTGCTTTCTCTGTTGGAAAAAGGTGTGGTATGTGCGGATAGCTTTGTGCCGGTACGGCAGTGGCTGAACCGTGATAAATTACAAAAGTCTGCAGTACGGCAACGGGTGAATGCGCGGGTAAAGGCATTGCAGGCGGGGCGTTTTGACTTAGTGCGTCCGCTGCGCGCGCTTTCGGTGCAGGAGCAGATGGACCGCTGCCTTGACTGTTGGCTGATTTTGTGCCGGGAGACGGCGGCAGCCTGCGGTCTGCCCTGGCAGGAGGCACTGAAGCATTTGCGCGTTCAAGAGTATACGGGACAGGTGAGAAGAGGTTACTTTGTGAAGGGACTTTCCGGGGCGCAGTTTATCCGCAGGCAGGATTTCGAGAGTGTAACGGCATTGCTTTTGCATCCGCAGGAGGAGAGCATATGGCTGAATGCCGCCGACCCCATGCAGCCATGGGGGAAGCTGCTGCCTCACGGTGAGAGCAGAGCGTTTGTCAATGTGCCGGGGACAGTCATCGCTTTTCGGGGTGGTCTGCCGGTGGCGCTTTTCGAGAGGCAGGGAAAGACCTTACGTATTTTTGAAATGGACGGTCTGAAGGAAATGCTGTGTCTGTTTGTGGAGGAATTCAGGCGCGGAAGAATCTTTCCGGGCAAAAAGCGCATTGTGGTAAAGGAGTATCAGGCAGAAGCGGCGGGGGTGCTGGCGGAAAGCGGATTTTTACGGGAGATGCAGGATTACTGTTTGTATAAATAATGAAAGAAAATATTCGTGCGTTGCGACCGGAAGCAATAAGACAGGGATATATCGAGGAAACTACATTAAGGTATTGACAAAAAGGAGAGAACTTATGTATCAGACAATCGTGACATTAAAAAAGGGAGAGGGACGCACTCTGAAGGCCGGAGGCATGTGGGTGTACGACAACGAGATAGATTCCATCATGGGAAGCTTTGAGAACGGGGATGTCGTAGCCGTACATGACTTTGACGGCTACTGCATGGGCTGCGGGTTTATCAACACGAAATCCAAAATCACGGTGCGAATGTTGTCCCGAAAGAAGGATACGGTGATTGACGCCGCATTTATGGAGCAGAGAGTGCGGGATGCCTGGAATTACCGTAAGGAAACCATTGACACCTCCAGCTGTCGTGTGATTTTCGGGGAAGCGGATTTTCTGCCGGGGATTGTGGTGGACAAGTTCTCTGATGTGCTGGTGGTGGAATCTCTGGCGCTGGGAATTGACAAATGGAAGCTGACGATTGTGGAGGCACTGAAAAAGGTCATGGCGGAGGATGGCATTGTCATCCGCGGGGTCTATGAGAGAAGTGATGCCAAGGTGCGTCTGCAGGAAGGCATGGAGCGCAGCAAGGGATTTATCGGTGAGCCCTTTGACACAAAGGTGGAAATTTTGGAGAACGGCGTCAGATATATGGTGGATGTGGAAGACGGACAGAAGACAGGATTCTTCCTTGACCAGAAAAACAACAGAGCCGCAATACACAGGTTTTGTAAGGATAAGAAGGTACTGGACTGCTTTACCCATACCGGTTCCTTTGCGTTGAATGCCGGAATTGCCGGGGCAAAGAGCGTTCTTGGTGTGGATGCCTCACAGCTGGCGGTAGATCAGGCGACGGAAAACGCAAAGTTGAACGGGCTGGAGAATACGGTAAAATTCCAGTGTGCGGATGTGTTTGAACTGCTTCCCGAACTGGAGGGTAAGGGAGAAAAATTCGATGTGGTGATTCTGGATCCGCCCGCCTTTACCAAGTCCAGAAATTCCGTGAAAAATGCGATAAAGGGATACCGGGAAATCAATGTGCGGGGATTGAAGCTGGTGAAGGACGGCGGTTTCCTTGTGACCTGTTCCTGCTCACATTTCATGGAGCCGGATTTGTTTGCAAAGACCATCCGGGAGGCGGCAACAGGCGCGCATAAGCGTCTCCGGCAGGTGGAATTCCGCACCCAGGCCTGCGACCATCCGATTTTGTGGGCCGCTGACCAGAGTTATTATTTGAAATTCTATATCTTTCAGGTGGTGGAGGAACGCTGATTGGTTCGTCAGAATGTTTCATTAGACAGGAATTGTTGTTAAGAAAAAGACTGATATGCCTTGGCGTTTTGATTTAGCCAACGCAATCAGTCTTTTGCATACATATTTCGTAATATTTTAGGAATTTGCCATTCCGCACAATTCAGCTAACATTTTAGGCAGCTCAGCTTCCATGTTTTCGTCCGTAAACTGGCAGGTTCCTACCTTTTTGTGACCACCGCCGTTATACTTCAGCATGAGACTTCCGACGTTTACATCGCATGTTCTGTTGAGAATACTGTAGCCAACCGCGGCAGAACAGCCCTTGCCGCCTCGCCCGCTTACAATCCATGCAGAGATATTCTGCTGGGGATACATGCTGTAAATCATGAACCGGTTACCGGTATAGATAGGGTCTACGCCGCGTAAATCGGTAATAATGACATTGCCTTCCACACGTGTATGTTCTGTTACCATCTGCTTAAATTTCTCTGTCTGCTCATTGTATACTTCAATGCGTTCCTGTACGTCCGGCAGCCGGAGAATTTCGTCGGTAGACATGGTACGGCATGCGTTCATCAGTTTTTCCATCAGTTGATAGTTGGAGATGGTAAATTGTCTCCATCGGCCCAGACCGGTGCGGGGATCCATGAGAAAGCCCACCAGAATCCATCCTGTAGGATTCATCACCTCATCAATCGTGAGATTACCGGAATCCACTTTGTCTACTGCCTCCATGATATCGTCAAACTGTGGAAAACGTTCTTTTCCTCCATAGTATTCATAAACAATTCTTGCGCAGGAAGGAGTAATGCGACTCTCTCCCTTATACTTGCCGGCCAACTGCAGCCTTTCGTGCTCACTGGAATGGTGGTCGAACCAGAGACCACAGCCCTCTACATAAGGGACATTAGCCAGACAGTCATTTTCGTTTACTTCTACAAGTCCGTCCTGCAAATCCTTTGGGTGTGCAAATTTCCAGCTGTCAATAATGCCGGCCTCCAATAATAATGCTCCGCAGACAAGGCCATCAAAATCAGAACGTGTCACTAATCTCACTTTATGTATCCTCCTTTGTATGGTGCTATTATAGCATAGAAATTGGCTGCTCACAATAAATTTGTTACCCGACGGGCCGCCTTTCCTGTAACCTGGTTTTAGTGTAACATGGGGGCAGGAGGAGTGCTGAACGGATTATTCCTGGAGATACCGCCATTGACTTGACTGTAAAGAAGCAGGGATATTATAATAATTCTGCAACTCAAAGCAGAATTTCTGATTCTGCTTTCGGGTGGTAAAGACAGGAGCGTTTATTTATGGGAAAGGAAACAGCGCTATGAAGATTGCAATCTGCGATGATGAGCGGGCTCAGAGGGAGCTTCTGAAAAAGTACATATCGGAATGGGGAGCCTTGAAACATTTGCATTTGCAGCTTGTGGATTTTGAAAGCAGCGAGGCATTTCTTTTCCACTGGGAGGACGACAAATCCTTTGACCTGTTGGTATTGGATATTGAAATGGGGCAGATGAACGGAATGGAGCTTGCCATGAAGCTGCGCAGGGAGAATGAGAAGCTGCCCATTCTGTTTGTGACAGGCTTTGAACAGTATATGGCGCTTGGATATGAGGTGGATGCGTTACACTACCTGTTAAAGCCCATACAGAAGGAAAAGCTGTTTTCCGTTCTGGATAAAGCGGTTGCCAGGAAAGCGCCGGAGGAAAGGGAAATGTTTCAGACGGAAGGTGGTATCATTTCCGTTCCGGTTTCGGACATCTGGTATTTTGAAGCACAGGGACATTCCTGTATTCTTTATACGGAGGGAACCCAACATACGCTGCATATGGGAATCAGTGCTGTGAAGGAGAGATTTTTCGGTCGGGAATGTTTTGTAGTCTGCCATAGAAGCTATCTGGTGAATCTACAGCATGTTTCTGCCATTGAAAAGGCAGAAATGGTTCTGGATAACAAGACAAGAATTCCTGTCAGCCGTGGGCTGGTACGGGAAGTCAACCGGGCGTTTATCCGGTATTATTGTAAGTAGAGAGGGAAGGAAATGCAGACTTATATAGTGGCAGTGGCAGCTGCGATTATTATAATCAATGTACTGCTGTGGATTTTTTTGATTCCATGGCTGATAGACCGGAAGCTGTCCGGGTTTCAGGATGATCTGGTAAACCGGCATTATGACGAGGTGGAAATCATGTACCGAAAAATGCGGGGCTGGCGGCATGATTTTCACAATCATATTCAGACATTGAAGGCCTACATGGATATGAAACAGTATACGGAGGCGGATGAGTATCTGGACAAGCTGGAGGAAGATTTGAAAACCGTTGACACGGTACTCAAGACGGGAAACGTGATGGTGGATGCCATCCTGAACAGTAAGCTGACCTTGATTAAGGAGCGGAAAATTCAAGTGGATGCTACGGCAATCGTTCCGCAGGATATCTCGGTTTCCGGCGTGGATTTGTCGGTTTTAATCGGAAACCTTCTGGACAATGCCATGGAGGCTTGTATGAGGCTGCCGGAGCAGGAGAGGTTTATTCGGATTTATATTGATATTGTAAAGAAGCAGTTGTATATTTCCGTCACCAATTCCATGGCGGGAAGAGCGAAGAAATCCGGCAGTATCTATCTGACAAATAAGTCCGGCAGCCATGGGCTTGGATTGGTGCGGATTGACAATATCGTTTCCAAATATCATGGCTATCTGAACCGGCAGACGGAAAACGGTGTCTTTGCCACCGAGGTGATGCTGCCTTTGACATCAATGTCTACGGCTGAGACCGGATGCGGACCGGCTGAATGTGAATAAGCAGTAAAAAATGCAATTCGTGTATAGAGCAGAATAAATACTTGTTTTTTTGCCAACAATATAATACAATTGAATTACAACAAAATACAACTGCAAAGGAGACTGCGTTATGGCAAATTCTTTAATTCAATTACGCATTGATGATAATTTAAAAGCAGAAGCAACAGATATTTTTGAAAAATTAGGATTGGATCTATCTACCGCGATTCGTATTTTCCTGACACGTTCTGTTGAAGAAAGAGGAATACCGTTTACGATGAAGCTGGGAACGGAGCGGTATAGAGCGGAAGCTGCGGTAAGAGCAATGAGAGAGATGAGCAAAACAGCTGAAGCAAATGGCATTGCCGATATGACGCTAGACGAAATCAATGCCGAGATAAATGCTGCCAGAAATGAGGCATAATATGAAATATTATGCAGTGATAGACACCAATGTATTGGTGTCGGCGATGCTTAGATGGGATTCTGTACCCGGATGTGTTTTGGAGCATGCGTTTGTAGGAGATATTATTCCATTACTGAACGAGCAGGTGTTGAAAGAGTATATAGAGGTGCTAAGGCGTCCCAAATTCCGTTTCGACGAAGAAAAAATAAATATTATCATTGATGAAATGATGAGACGTGGTATTTTTGTTGATGCGGAAGACACCGGTGTGACATTGCCGGATCCGAAGGATGCAGTATTTTATGAAATTGTAATGGAAAAGAGAAAGAATGATAACGCCTTTTTGGTTATAGGAAATATCAAGCATTTTCCGACAGAGCCATATATAGTTACTCCAAGAGAAATGTTGACAATAATAGAGAGTGAATGTGAGTGAACAATCATTATAAAAATGCAATTCGTGCTTTCGGAAGAACACTTCGTGCAGGAATTGCATTTTTTATTTTCTGTTATGCTACTCTGGAAAGTGTCACTTTATAAGTTATTGGATTCAAAGGATGAGGGAGGAAAGTATGATTGAGTTTTCACAGGTTTACGGAAACCGGAAAAGACGAAAATACGGTTTGTTCAGCAATCTGATGTACAATATCCGGGCTGTATGGCAATTTGACAGGAAGCTGTTCTGGTGTCAGTTCCTGCCCATTGTGCCTACCGTACTGGCGGCGTATCTGGGTACGTTGCTTCCGGCAGAGGTAGTGCGGGTTTTGCAGGAAGAATGGAGTGTTGATCGTATCATAGGATATATCTGCCTTCTGACGGTGGTGTTGATAATCTGCAATATGATTTCCAAGGGAATGAACAACTACACCGGTACGGTCAGCCACAGGCTGAGTTTATTTTACGCTGACAAGTGTTTCAGAAAGGTGATGGATATGGACTATGATCTTCTGGAGCAGCCTGAGAAGCAGGATGTGATAGGGAACGCCTGGAAGGGTGTGCGGGACAGCTACAATTTTGATCTTGCATGTATGGCATTTCCCATCTGCCTTTCCAGTGGGGTCAGCGTAGTGTTCTATGGAATTTTGATTGGCAGAAAAAGTATCCTTCTGGTGGCGCTTATGATTTTGTCGGTGGCATTAAGCATGTATCTGCTGAACTTTGCCAGAAAAAAGCACAGGGAGTGCTATGACCGTCTCAGCAGATATTCAAAAGAGGCCGCTTATATCAGCAGTCAGGCAATTGACGGCAGTGCAGGAAAGGATATCCGGATTTACAAACTGCTTGATTTATTTCTGAAAAAGTATGATGAAGCACTGGAGCATATGGGTAAGGTGTTTGCGGGCATTCATAACTGGTATTTTTTAAAACACGTTTCCGATGCAGTGTTTGGATTTGTGATTGATTTTTTTGCCTGGGGGTATCTGATTTATCTGCTGGTGCAGGGGCGGCTGACAGCAGCGGAATTTGTATTGTATCTGGGTCTTATGAATGGATTTGCGGCTTATTTTGAGACTTTTATCCGGTTTGTGCTGCAAATGGGACCTATGAGTGTGTCAATCAGTTATATCAGAGAACTTCTGGAAATGGAGAATCGCTGGGGAAGCAGCGATAAAGCACAGGGGATTGCAGAAATTGTGTCTCCAATCACTATAGAATTGCGGGATGTTTCCTACACTTATCCCGGAAACGATACACCTACGCTTTCGCACATCTCTCTAACCATTAAGGCGGGTGAAAAGCTGGCATTGCTGGGACTGAACGGAGCCGGAAAGACGACGCTGGTAAAGCTGATATGCGGATTTTACCAGCCTACGGAGGGAAGCATTCTGGCAAACGGAAGGCTGATTACCGATTATAACAGGGAGGCGTATTATAAAGCTGTTTCCGTTCTCTTTCAGGATTCCGGGCTTCTGCCCGTCGGCATGGACGAGAATCTGACCTGTGCCGGCGCGGAGGAAAGAGACGGCAAAAAGCTAAACTGGGCGCTTTCCATGTCCGGCTTTGAAGAAAAGTACAGGAGCCTTCAGGGGTCAACCTTCGATTCCACAGCCTTTTCGGGTGGCGAACTGCAGAAATGCCTTTTTGCAAGGGCTTTATATAAGGAGTCGGGGCTTTTGATTCTGGACGAGCCCACGGCGGCCCTTGACCCCATTGCGGAGAATGAGCTGTATCAGCATTTCAGTGAGGCGGCGGCAGGAAGAACTACGATTTACATATCCCATAGATTGTCCAGCACCCGGTTCTGCGACAGAATCGTTCTGCTGGAGCACGGAACGATTGTGGAAGAGGGCACTCACGAGAGCCTGATGCGGGAGAAGACCCGCTATGCGGAGCTGTTCGAGATACAGAGCAGATATTATAAAATGCAGGAGGAGAATATGCGCCGCAGCGCTCTCATGGGGGATACCTATGTAGAAAATGCGGCAGAACAGGAGGGTGTGTTTGCATGAAGCAGAAAAGCAGATTACAGTGTACATTTCGGTTCCTGAAGGACTTCTCAAAGAAAAATGCAGATATGGTCATAGAAGTCGTTCTGCTGGCAATTCTGGGGGCAGTCAGACCCTATATCAATATTGTGCTTATGGGAATTCTCATTGACGCGGTTTATCAGGGCACCGATATGAGAACGTTACTGCAATATGCGGCAGCAGCTCTGGGCGGAAATATGGTTTTACGGCTTGTGGAGATGAGGCTCAGGGAGTGGTTTAACCGAAAAAACGAATATATCAAGGAAATTGAAGCCCGGCCGCTGAACAGGAAGTCTCTTTCCATTGATTACGAATATCTGGAGGAGCCGGAAATTCAGAAGCTTCGTTCCAGAAGTCAGGCGGAAGGAAACTATATCGGGCTGGTGGGCTGGCTGCTCTACCGGATCGAGCAGATTGTCACGGCGGCTTTGAGTATTCTTTTTGCCGGTATTATCATGATACCTCTGTTTGTCCGGAGGAATGAGCACAAAGGCTTTATCTGCTCCTGGCAGGCGTCGGTTCTTTTGCTGATTCTTGTGGGAGTCAGCGTCTGGCTGAATTACCGTTTCAGCAACAGGTGGGTGAAGGAGGTCAAGGATAAACGGGATTCTCTGGCGCCTTTCGAAAAAAGATGCAGACTTTATATGGATAAACTGGCAGGTATAGAGACGCAGAAGGATCTTCGTTTATATCGCCAGCAGAATATGATACTGGAGGATGTGGGAAAACAGACCGAGCAGATCATGAAGACTACCCGGGATATGGCGAAGCCCTACTGTAAGCAGGCATGTCTGGGACAGGGGTTATCGGATCTGACAGGGCTTGTGGTGTACCTGTTTACCGGACTGCGGGCAATCGCAGGTATGATTACCATCGGCGGTGTGGTGACCTATGCCTCCTCCATTATCAAATTTTCCAATGCAGTCGCACAGTTTGCGGTTACTATGGCGGACTTAAAATATGTTACCATGTATTGTGAGGACTACGTGACATATATGGAGCTTTCCAAGCGCAAGTACGAGGGCACTATTCCGCTGGAAAAGCGCAGGGACAATAAATTTTCCGTGGAGTTTGAGCATGTCAGCTTCCGCTACCCGGGTACCAATCGGGATATACTGCATGATTTGAATCTGAAGTTCACGGTGGGCGGGAAAATGGCGATTGTGGGAAAGAACGGTTCGGGGAAGACAACCTTTATCAAACTGCTCTGTCGTCTGTATGATGTGACAGAAGGGTGTATCAAGGTAAACGGCATTGACATTCGCAAATATGATTATCGGGAGTACTGTGATTTGTTTGCGGTGGTGTTCCAGGATTTTAATATTTTTGCGTTTACTGTGGGAGAAAACGTGGCGGCAGGAACAGAAGTAGATGAAGGAAAAGTCTGGGATGCACTCACGAGAGCGGGCGTGGAGCAGAGCGTCCGCAGACAGCCGGACGGGCTTTCCACCCATGTGGGAAAGGACTTTGCACCGGAGGGCGTGGCATTTTCCGGCGGAGAAAAACAGAAGCTGGCGATTGCCAGAGCCATTTACAAGGACGCCCCCTTTGTGTTCATGGATGAGCCTACCGCAGCACTCGACCCTGTTTCCGAGTGTGAGGTGTTCGCGGGCTTTGACAAAATGGTGGGAAGAAAGACGGCAATTTATATCTCCCACCGCCTGGCATCCTGCCGGTTCTGCGAGGATATTCTGGTATTTGACAAGGGACAGGTCGTGCAGCGGGGCAGCCATGAGGAATTGGAAAAGCAGGACGGTCTGTATCGCGAGTTGTGGCATGCCCAGGCGCAGTATTATGCATAAAGGTGAGTAGGTTTGTGAGAGCAAAGAGGGTAAAGTCTGCAGTGCATATGGCATGTTTACCCTGTGAGACTGATGTGGGATGAACTCTGCTTCGTAGATTTCAGGTATGTTTCTGGAGAAGAATGCAGGATGAAGTTATTAGAAAGTGATGCACTGGTGTAGTATGAGATGATAAAGTGTGATATGCTGTAGGTAAGAGCGATTAACGCATAAGGAGAGGGATTATGAGGTTGAAAGTCGCATTATTGCAAATCATGCCGGGAGAAAATTTACAGGAGAATCTTGAAAAAGGACTTTCCGCCTGCCGGAAGGCGAAGGAGCTGGGGGCGGATATTGCTTTATTCCCGGAAATGTGGAGTGATGGCTACCAGATTCCGGAGGATATGGAGGAACTGAATTCTCTGGCGGTTCCTGCCGATGACACATTTGTCACAAGTTTCGGCAGCCTGGCGGCAGAGCTGGATATGGCGATTGCCGTGACACTTCTGGAGCACTGGCAGCCGCTTCCGAGAAATACGGTTGTTTTGTTTGACCGGCACGGCAGCAGGGTTTTAACTTATGCGAAGGTACATACCTGCGATTTCGGAGACGAATGCAGACTGACACCGGGTGACGAATTCTTTGTGACGGATTTGGATACGGCACAGGGTCCGGTGAAGGTGGGAGCTATGATTTGTTATGACAGAGAATTTCCGGAAAGTGCAAGAATCCTGATGCTGAAGGGGGCAGAACTGATTCTGGTACCCAATGCCTGTCCCATGGAAATCAACCGGCTGTCTCAGCTGCGGGGAAGAGCCTATGAGAATATGGTAGGAATTGCAACCTGTAACTATCCGGCAGGAAAGCCCGATTGCAACGGGCATTCCTCTGCCTTTGACGGAGTTGCCTATCTGCCGGAACTTCCGAAATCCCGGGACACCTGCATTCTGGAGGCAGGGGGAGAAGAAGAAATTTATCTGGCGGAATTTGATATGGATATGATACGGGAATACCGCCGGAACGAGGTGCACGGAAATGCTTATCGTCATCCGAAGAAGTATCATGCGCTGGTTGAAGAGGAGATTCGTGAGCCATTCATTCGGAGTGACTACAGAGAGTGAGGTGTCTGTTTTGACTTATTTGGGAAGGTATGAATCTCCTATAGGAGTGCTCAGTCTATCGAGTGACGGAGAAAGTTTGTGCAAACTTTCCTTTACGGGACAGGTATGTTCCGGTATGGAAGCATTAACGATGGAGGGAGAAAAGGAAATTCCGGTTTTTGCGGAAGTGAGGAAATGGCTGGATATTTATTTTTCGGGGAAAGAGCCGGATTTCATGCCAAAGCTGTCTCTGCGCGGAAGTGAATTCCAATTGGAGGTATGGGAATCTTTGCGGAAGATTCCCTATGGACAGGTGGTTACCTACGGAGACATTGCGAAGGAGATTGCGGGGAAGCGCGGCGTTGAGAAGATGTCAGCCCAGGCGGTAGGCGGCGCAGTGGGCCGCAATCCCATCGGTATCCTTGTGCCCTGTCACCGGGTAATTGGCAAGAACGGGAGCATGACCGGTTTCGGTGGCGGCCTTTGGAGAAAGGAAGCATTGCTGAAGCTGGAGGGGTATTTAAAATAAGAATTTAAGTCGAAAAGTGCTCTTGCCAGATGACGGGGAAACGGAGCAGAGAAGGGAATATTTTTATTGCATACCCTCCGGCAAGGGAAGGAGGGTATATTAAAGAATTTTTTTGAAGTATACCCAAAGGTAGGGCTAAGTCTGGGTATGAGAAAAAATAATTTTGCTGCATACCTTTAGCCGAAGATAAAGTTGGGTATATGGGAGAATTTTTTTAAAATATACCCAAAGGTAGGGATAAAGTGTGGGTATGAGAAGAAATAATTTTGCTGCATACCCTTAGCCGAAGATAAAGTTGGGTATATGGGAGAATTTTTTTGAAATATACCCAAAGGTAGGGATAAAGTGTGGGTATGAGAAGAGATAATTGCGCTGCATACCCTCAGCCGAAGATAAAGTTGGGTATATGGGAGAATTTTTTTGAAATATACCCAAAGGTAGGGATAAAGTCTGGGTATGAAAAGGTATAAATCCGTCTTATACCCTTACGGAAATTTGGAGATAAGAGAAAAACACACAATTTCGAAATAGGATACATTTAGTGGCAGGGATATTTTGAATGATGAGCCCGGAAAGGAGCTAGGGATGCTTCTTGTATGAAGGGCAGGAAGATGGGCGAAAGATACAGAAAAAAGAATTTGTGGAGGGATAATATGGAATGGTTTAATGTTTTCGGACTAATTTTTATTGCAGTCATTATGATACCTAATATTATATTTGCGATTAAGTGCAAAGATGGCTTTGATAATAAGTGGAGCAATAAATATGTCGAGATGATAGAACAAGTAGGGAGATTTGGTTGTTTCGGATTTATGATAATCAATATTCCGGGAACCTGGTTCGGGTGGTGGTCTGACGAGGCATTTGCCTTATATCTTGTTGTAGATGCAATATTGGTAATGATTTACTGTGCAATTTGGACTGTTTGTTTTAAGAAAAGCAGTGTTTTCAGAGCATTAGCACTCTCTATTATTCCTTCAATTTTGTTTCTGTTTAGCGGGATTATAAGTCGGTCAGTGCTATTGATTATTGCATCAGTATTATTTGCACCAAGTCATATTATGATTTCATATAAAAATGCAAAATGAGACTTGCAAATTCATATTCTCCAAAGAATGGAGGAAGTTTTTTATGAGTGATATAAATTTATTGAAAGATTTATTTCTTTGTCCGGTGGTTTATGATGATGATCCTTGTGAAATGAATGGTAAACCATTGCCGTTATTGGACGAAGATACGGAAATTCATTTTTCTTCGAAAGCAGCTGATATGTATAAATTGGGTTCAAAAATATTTATGTTGGATGCATTTCCAGAAACACTACAACCAGCTAAAGAAGCAAGAAAAGGAATCCTTCATTTAAGAAAAATTGATTCGCCGGATGGTCATTCTTATATTCCATTATTTATCAGTTACAAATCAATGATAAATATTTTTGGTAGGAATATACATGTGGGAATAGTCAGCTTTGAAGATGCTATATCTTTATGTAGTAATGAAACGGATGTTGAAGGTATAGTAGTTGGGCCGGGACATATTAATAAAATTATTCATAGAGAAGCATTAGGCAAAATGTAGCTATTACATATATAAGACCGAGTGAGCAAAAGGGTACAGAAGAGAGTTTAAATTTATGGAGGAAGTATGATACTTGAAACGGAGAGATTGTATCTGCGAGAGCTGAATCAGTCTGATTATAAATCTTTGTGTAAAATCTTACAGGATGAAGATACAATGTATGCGTACGAAGGTGCATTTAGCGATATGGAAGTACAGGAATGGCTTGACAGGCAGATTGACCGTTATCATAAATGGAACTTTGGTTTATGGGCAGTCATTTTGAAAGAGACAGATGAGATGATTGGGCAATGCGGACTCACAATGCAACCGTGGAAAGAAGATGAAGTACTTGAAATAGGTTATCTTTTTGAACGGCAATATTGGCATAACGGTTACGCTACCGAAGCTGCAATCGCCTGTAAAAAGTACGCTTTTGAAATATTGGGAGCAGATGAAGTTTGCTCTATTATCAGAGATTCAAATACAGCATCTCAAAATGTAGCTATTAGAAATGGTATGACAAAAGCAGATTCATGGACGAAACATTATAGAGGTGTAGATATGCCGCATTACCGGTATGTTGTACATCGCTAACGAATCCCAATTTGCGGAGAGGGAGAATTAAGAGAATTGGCGATGCTCGTAGAATGTTATTTGTTGCTAGAGAAGAGTTTCAATTTCAAGAGGGGGATAAGTGATGAACAGAGACATGGCAAAACAATTTATTTTGCAAAATGCACGTCCTGTTGACCTTGCAGTTTATAAATATTTCTTTGAAAATGGGTCAAACAAAAGAGTGATTGATGAATTATCGAATTATCAAAACGAGGATGGGGGCTTTGGTAAAGGACTTGAAGCAGATTACTGGAATCCAAATTCAAGTCCGATTGCAACAAATGATGCGATTATTACACTATATCGGGTTGGTGCTCTGGAAAGAAATTCAGAGATGGTAAACGGTATCGTGCGATATTTAGAGTCACATGATTCTTTTGACGAGGATAAAAAGCGTTGGATGTTTGCAATCGACAGCAACAAAGACTATCCGCATGCAATATGGTGGGAAAAGAATGATGACGGAATTCATGGCTTCAATCCTACCATCTCTTTAGCTGCTTTTCTGGTTTGTTACGGGAGTCGTTCCCTGTTATGCGAAGATATCCTGCGGGCAGGACTAAAATATCTGGAAGAGAACGATGAGGTAAGCGGTGATGCCCTGAAGTGCTATTTGCTATCCTATGAGTTGCTAAAGAAGAATCATATGATTGATATCATAGATTTAAGCGACATGAAAAATCTGCTCTGCAAGAGGATTTATGATGCTGTCTGCAAAGATGTTGAAAAGTACGGTGTTGAATATGTACCAACGCCGTCCGATTTTTTCTCAGGTACTTATCTTGAGTTTATTACACCTGAGATGAAGCAATTCATTGAGGCGGAAAAAGCTGTTTTGGGAAAGCTGCAAAAGGAAGATGGCGGATTTGATATTTCCTGGGAGTGGTGTACACAATATCCTGAGTTTGAGCAGGCGAGAAAATGGTGGAGACCCCGCCTTACAATTGGAAAACTGTTATTTGATGAGATTTCTATAACTGTTTGAGAGGTAAACAGGATGGAGGGAATTAAAAATGAGGTTTTAAATTTTTAGTATTTGTCATGAATAAAAACGATATAACTTCTGATGAAAGGCAGGCAAACAGATAAATGAGTAAAGTTTTGCTGACAGTAACAGAGAGCAGATGCAGATGTGGGTATGTGAAGAAAGGGGACACATTTGTTGTGGATGATCTCTGCCCTCCAATTTGCCATGAATTGTGGAATGCAATTTATCCGTCTGTGTATGCATTGAAAAATGGCGCAGTATTAGATTATGGGGATACAAAAGATAAATGCTTTGACGCACTATGCCCTGACGAATGCAGGGTACATATTCATGGAGAAGTAATGGAAGAAAAGTAATGGAATCAGAAATGCGAAGCTGAGGGAGTATTTTGTGAGGTAAACAGTGGAAATTGAATTGGAAGAGCTTACGCATCAGAATGTGGAAGCTGTAAGAAGAATTGACAGAAGTGATATCAGTGAAGACTTTGTAGATACTGTAGATACAATTATGGAAATTACGGACTATGGAGTGGAACACCATTGTATCGGTCATACTTTTGCTGTCAAGAATGAGAATAAGTATATAGGACTGATTTTGCTGGGAGAAGCTTTGGAGTGGGAAACTGACCCACCTGAAATGAAAAGTGAGCCATTCTATCGACTAATGGGGTTTGTGATTGATAAAAAGTACCGCGGAAATGGAATTGGTAGCAAGGCATTGGAGATGACGGTTGATAAAGTATATAAGGATTTCGGAATCAGACCAATTGCTTTAGGTTGCCATAAAGATAACAAACTGGCAGCGAAGTTTTATATCAAACATCATTTTAGAAAAACCAGGTACATGGAAGGAAATGATATTTATTATCTGAGATATCCGGAGAGATAACTTAGAAGCTACGGAGGTGGATTTTGAAGAAACTTTTATTGATTATGGGAGATTTAGCAACCGGTAAATCTACTTTTGCAAATATTCTTTCTAAAAGATATGATACAAATGTATTTTATAAAGACTCAATCAAAGAAGTGTTGGGAGATACAATTGGCTTTACGAACAGAGAAGAAAATTTGAAACTTTCAAAGGCTACAATGGAATTAATGTTCTTTATATTTTCGGAATTTGGAAAGTTAAACAAAAATCTAATTCTGGAATCGAATTTCCATACAGCAGAACTGGAAAAATTACATAAGATGGCATATGAAAATAATTATGAAGTTCTGACGCTTGTACTGCGCGGAAATGTCGATATTTTATATAAACGATATTTAAACCGAATCCATAATGAAAACAGACACCCGGTACACTTAAGCACAACATTAGATATTTTTGATGATTTTAAAGCCTGTACGGAATACTTAAGAAAAGAACAAATTCCCGGGAAAACAATCAAAATAAATGCGGATAATTTTTCATATCAGACGGATGAAGCAATTTTGGCAAGTATAGATGAATTTATGAGAGCGTAACAGATATGAAGTTGTGGAGGAAAATGAGGAAATATGGAAATAAAAGCTGTAACAGATAATTGATTGCGGTGGATTAGTATTTAATAATACGCCATATGACCAACCTATGGAAATGTTTTTAAGAAAAGTTTTGTAGAACACAAATCGCAATTCTTTGATGAGAGGAAGGTTAAATTGTATAATAACGGAGTGAGGAGAGATTATGGCAAGCTTATATGACAGGGCAGATATTTATGACTTATTTGAAGATGAGAATCGGTATCAGGCATATAAAAAGCATTGGGAAACAATCTTTGCAGGGAAAAATATAAGGACGATGCTGGATGTCAGCATTGGTTCAGGTAGTGTTACAGTTCCGGTGCTCGAGCTTGGAATCGAATTATATGGCTCCGATTTAAGTGAGGCAATGCTGACAAATTGCAGCAAAAAAGTTCAGAAGGCGGAGCAGTCAGCAACACTTAAATGCAGTGATTTCAGAAAGCTTGACTGTTGGCAGAATCAGAAGTTCGATCTTGTGGCGAGTACCGGAAACTCGCTTGGATATGTATGTAATTCTGATGTGCTTTTAACACTGGAGCAAATGGATGCACATGTTAACAAAGGAGGATATTTATACTTCGATACCCGCAACTGGGATAAAATATTAAGTGAACATCAGAGGTTCTATTTATATAATCCTTTATTTGATGGAGAAAACAGAGTAAATGTCACGCAAGTTTGGGATTATCATGAAGATGCCTCAATGACATTTAATATATTATATACTTTTGAAAAGGATAATAAAATTTTTCAAAAGGAAGTATTTGAAGAGCATTATTTTCCCATTTCAAAAAGTATGTTGACTCAAAAACTGGAGTCAATGGGGTATGAAAACATTGAAATAGCTTGTTTCCCTGCACAATTTCCAATGACAGAATTCGAAAAAGTAGATTGGTATACAGTAATAGCAAGAAAACGATAAGAAGCTGCAGAGGTGAAATAAGGTTGCGTGTTTTATATGTATCAGATTTGGATGGGACATTATTGCGAAGCAATGAAACGACATCTGAATATACAAATAATGTAATAAACAGGTTAACGGATGAAGGAATGATTTTTTCCTATGCCACAGCAAGATCTTTGATAACAGCCAAAAAGGTTACAAAAGGAATCAATGCAAAAATTCCGTTAATTGTATATAATGGGGCATTTGTAATCGATAATGTTACGGAAGATATCCTGATTGCAAATTATTTCGATTATTCTGTTTATGGTATACTGGAAGATTTGTTTTGCAGAGAAGTATACCCGATTGTTTATGCATATATAGATGGTAAGGAAAAATTTTCTTTTGTGCCGGAATTGTGTACAAAAGGTATGAAGATGTTTCTTGATAGCCGGAAAGGTGACATTCGTACAAATAGCGTGCAAACGATTAGTGAATTAAAATCAGGTGATATCTTCTATATTACTTGTATCGATGAGCCGGAAAAACTGAAACCGTTATATGAAAAATATAAGGACGATTTTCATTGTGTTTATCAGAAAGATATTTATTCAAAGGAACAGTGGCTGGAGATTATGCCATTGAACGCATCTAAATCAAATGCAATAAAGCAGTTGCAATCGTTGATGAATTGTGAAAAAATCGTAGCCTTTGGAGACGGAAAGAACGATATCGATATGTTTGAACTGGCGGACGAAGCATATGCTGTTCAAAATGCTCATCCGGACTTAAAGAAACATGCAACGGCAATCATCTTGTCAAATGATGATGACGGTGTTGCCAGGTGGCTGGAACATAATGTGAATGGATGACTGGAAAATATGTATATCTTCGGCAAAGCGAAAGACAAAAGGATTAGTTCAAGCTGATGAATTAGAATGGTTTGTTCAACAAAAATTTGATTAGCTGGGGAGGAGAAGAGAAATGAACAGGGTGATGAAACTGACGGACGAACAGAGAAAGGCAATTAAGGAAAAGATACATGCGTATTATCTTGATGAACGCGGCGAGGATATCGGAATCATTTTGCAGGAAGGTCTTTTGGATTTGTTTTTGGAACAACTGGCACCAATTATTTACAACAAGGCGTTGGATGATGCGAAAGTCTGGTTTTCGAAACGCATGGATGATATCAATTCCGATTATTATGAGTTGTACAAAGAGTAGTACTGTAAAGGAGATAATCGGCAGAAAATGACAAAAGAAGATGTATGTAAATTGTTGTCTTCACAGAAGTTAATGAGTTTAGGGACAGCAGGGAAGGAGTTTCCAGATAATTCTGTAGTATGTTTTTCATATGACGGGGATTGTAATCTCTATTTTGGAAGTTATTCTGATACTTTAAAATGTAAAAACATCGCTCATAACAGGTATGTGGCAATTACGGTCGGAACATTGCAGATTCATGGTATAGCCGGTATTGTCGAGTACGGTACGGAAGCTTACAAAATCGGACGTGCAAATTATGACAGCAGATTTCCGCAGTATGTTGAAATGTTTGAAAGGGTCGGAAATGAATTATATATTATAAAACCTCTTGTTATTTGGAATTACAATCCTTCCGTCGGCGGAGAAATGTATCGTGAAACACTTGTGCTCGATGAGAATTACATCAGTCGAATTGAAGTGTATTCGCCGCATAAATACGAGAAACGTTAAAATGAAAAATGGAAAGTTTAGCGCATAATGTTATGAGTATTTGGGTGACTTTGAGATAAGAAGCTGCAGGGATAAATCTCAAGATGGAGGGCTAGAGTATGCCGAGTCCGGAAAAATTCAAGGAATCATTAGTCAAATTCGACGTAAGTGCGGATGTTATATCACAAATCAATTCTGGATATGAGGATATCGTATCTAAAACACCAAAAAAAACAAAAGCAGCTTATTTTAAGCGTGCAGTAGAGATTATGAATGAGCAGGTAGATTCACAGAAGCTGCAGGATATTTTTGAATGGAATGCCTGCTGTAAGGGTGGAGCAAGGGAGAAGGCATCAAAAGCGTTTGCAAAAGAGAATGCACAGCTCTCCCTGTATGAAAAGCTTGAGAAGATAAAAGAAGTCCCCTATATGGGAGAACCTTTGCGGAATCAGGACGGGACAATTACAGTAAAGGCTGTAAGCTACTCAGATGGAGAAAAGTACTTATGTGCCTGCTCAAATTTTAACGGATTACGAAGAGACTATCATGTGTCAAAGAATTACTGCTTTTGCTGCGCAGGACATTTCAAACATCATTATCAAATCATGTTAGGTGTAAAATTGAAGACTCTTGAAATCGTGTCCTCGCCATTAGATAGTGATGGCAAAAATCCCTGTGTTATAAAGTTTGCAATATTGTAATTACATGGAGAGAAGATGAAAGAAAAGACGATAGAAGAATTATTGGCAGAACTGATGCTGACATGTGGGTTTGGGGCGATTATTGCTCCGATTGAATCTGTATCCGGCGGCTTTTTACATCGGATGTACAAAGTAACGACAGATTGTGGAACATATGCTGTGAAGCACCTGAATCAGGAAATCATGGGAAGACCGGGTGTGCATGACAATTATGCACGGGCAGAAAAAATTGAATGCATGCTGGAAAAGGAGGGCATTCCGATTGTACCTTCCATAGCAGTCCATGGCAGTAAAATGCAAAATATAGAAGGACACTATTTCTACATTTTTAACTGGCAGAAGGGACACATTACCGATTGGAACAATATTTCGAATGATCAGTGTCATACGGCGGGAAACATTCTCGGAAGGATACATGCAATCAAGCCTGAGAATGTTCCTCATCAGGAGCCTGTGTTAAGTGAAATCCACTGGCATGAATATGTTCTTAAGGCGAAAGAAGAAAAGAGTGAGATTGCCTCGCTTTTGGCTGATAATGAGGAACTTCTGGTTTATGCCGAGAAAGAGATGAACAGGGCCAGAACCGCTTTGCCGGATATACTTTGTGTGTCCGATGAGGATATGGATCCCAAGAATATCATGTGGGATAACGGCACTCCATGGGTAATAGATTTGGAATGTCTTGACTATGGGAATCCTATTTCTCATGCACTTCAGCTGTCGCTTCAATGGTCAGGAATTACCACATGTGACATGAATATTGAAAAGATGGCTGCTTTTTTCGACGGCTATCTGGAAGCATATGATAATTGCTTCAGGGGATACAGTGATGTCTTCGGATTGGCGTATACCTGGGTGGAATGGCTGGAATATAATATTCGGAGAGCGCTTGGAGAATGTATCGACGAAGCGGAAGGGACGATGGGAATTTCAGAAGTCAGGAACACAATTGACAGGATAAAGTACATCCGTAGTATGGAGAAGAATATCAAAGATGTTTTGGATTCCCGCCTGTCGCGGATTGAGACAGCGAAATGCTGAAGGTGGGCAAAGGCGGCTAGAGATGGGGCAAGGGATGGAATAAAGAGATGAAACAAAGAGAATACTGGTTGTTTTTCGAAAATTTGATTTATCACCAGCATATTTCAATAAATAGGATTAAGAAATTCTCTTGTTTTTTGTTCATATACTGGTGGTTTGCTCGATAAAGTGATTCCAGCACGTATTTTACCGATTAGATAAGTTGTTGAGTGGAAGAAATTTGGTATTTCATACTGGCCAGTTCTGATAATTACGTTATGTGACCAGTATATTCTTGGATTTCTGCATTTTTGCAGTCGGCAGATTTAGAAAATATACTGGTGAAAAATGGTAAAATCAAATCTAGACAGTATTTCAATGATTTGGTTCATAATTAGGCTATAATTTGTGGTGGGAGGCGTGTAAAGCCAGTGACTTAATTCTGCATGAGTTTCAAAAAATGAGCAGCAGGTTTGTTTTGCAGGATTGGTAGATCTGGTCGCCAATCGGGAATGAAGCTATAAAACAGACACATTCACCTGAAAAATGTGTCTATTAGATAGAAAAAATTATTTGTACAATATTAGCGAGGGCAATTAATCTGACACAGTCAGCTGAAGAATTCGCCTGATGCGCAGAGGTAGCAAATACAGGATAAATAAAGCAAGGATAAACAAATCGAGAATAAACAGATAGAGGGACGGTTATGAAAAGGGAACTGACAGAAAAACATAGATTGAATGTTGCGGACATTATTACACTTATACGTATGATGGGAACGATGGCACTTGTGTTTTTGCGCCCGCTTTCGCCCGCTTTCCTCGGAGTATATGCCCTTACGGGACTGACTGATGTGTTAGACGGATGGATTGCCCGGAAAACAAAAACAGCCAGCGACTTTGGCGCGAGGCTGGACAGTATGGCTGACTTGTTATTTTATGCAGTGATGCTGCTTCGAATTTTCCCTATTCTTTGGAATACGCTTCCGGGAGTTATCTGGTATGCGGTAGCAGTTATCCTGATTTTGCGTATATCGGCGTATCTGACGGCGATGGTAAAATACCGACAATTCGCTTCCTTGCATACATACTTGAACAAGTTGACAGGTGGGATGTTATTTTTAGTACCCTTTGTGCTTTTTACAGAGTATGCGGTTACATATTGTTGGATTATCTGTGTAATTGCAGCTATTGCAGCAATGGAGGAACTGATGATTCACCTTCAGAGACGAACCTACCGTTCCAATACGAAATCAATCTTTCAAAGGGAATGCTAAAATGATGTGAATGGAGTGTCAGACAATGAATGAGATGAGATTAGTAAAAGACTATATGAATCATGATATTCTTCGTCATGAGTTAAATGAATTGACGGAGGAAACATTTGGCTTTAATTTTGAAAGCTGGTTTAGAAACGGATACTTTGAAGGAGACTATATCCCGTTTTCCTTTGAAGAGAATGGGAAGATTATATCTAATATATCTGCAAATCGTATGCATTTTGTTCAGAATGGAGAAAAAAGATATTATATCCAGCTCGGTACAGTGATGACTGCGAAAGCTTATAGAAAACAGGGCCTTGCAAGAAAACTGATGGAATATGTACTGGATACATATGATGGAACATGTGACGGTATCTATCTTTTTGGAAATTTGAATGCTTTGGATTTTTACAGAAAAGTGGGCTTTGAAGAGAGTGTGCAGTATCAATATTCATTAAGAGATGATGTGAGAACAGATATACAGAAGAAAAATGCTATGACAGAAGGTGGCAGAGGATTTGTCAAGCTGGATACTGCGGATCCGAAGGCAAAAGAACTATATTGTAATGCAGTAAGAAACAGCGTAGCAAATGGGGCATTTGAACAGGAGAATAAATATAGTCTTCAGATGTTTTATACATCGAGTTTGAAAAATGTATATTATGCGGAAGAGCTAAATTGTTTTGTTGTTATGGAGCAGGACGGTGAGACCCTTGAACTTCAGAGTGTGATTAGTCCGGAAATTGTTCCTTTGGAGAAACTAATCGGTGAAATACATTTCGACTATAAGAAATTACTGTTAGGATTTACACCGAGAAAAGAGGATGCCGATTTATTTGACACTGCTGTGTTTGATGGAGGGGATGATTATCGTCTGTTTTTCAGAGGAAGCAGACTGGAAAGTATTAAGCAGGAAAAACTGTATTTCCCGACAATGTCCCATGCATAGATAAAGGCAATCTGACTGCAAAAGGCAGGATTGGTACCGATATTTATTTTATGAATTTTTAATAGGGGATAGAGCATATGAGTCTGTTACAGGATATTCAGAACTATAGACCTGTGAATGAACAGGAAGAATGTGATAAAAAACTGATGCTGCAGTATATGACGCAAAATTCGGACTATCTGAAACGGGAAAATCAGATTGCACATTTTACCGCCTCTGCGTGGACTGTGAATAAAGAACGTACGAAAACCCTAATGGTTTATCATAACATCTATCATTCCTGGTCATGGATAGGCGGGCATGCGGATGGCATCGAGGATTTGTGTTCCGTGGCAATGCGGGAGCTGCAGGAGGAAACAGGTGTTGAAAATGCTGTTCCGGTGAGCAGGGAAATTTTCAGCCTGGAAGCCTTAACGGTTGACGGACACGTAAAAAGAGGAATTTACGTGCCAAGCCATTTACACTTAAATGTTACTTATCTGGCAGAGGCTGATGAAAAGGAAGAACTGACTGTAAACAGGGCAGAAAACCAGGCTGTGAAATGGTGGCTGTTTGAGGAAGCACTGCGCGTGTCGACGGAGCCGTGGATGGTAGAACATGTATATAAAAAATTGATTCGGAAGTCTGGGATGAAGTAGAGAGAGGATACAATCAGCGTTGCTATTAGAAAATTTTAAGAATAGAATCTGGAGGAAAAGTACTTGAAAAAAATAGCAATGGGAAATACGGCGGAAATATATGAATACGGTGAGCATAGGGTATGTAAGCTTTTCTTTGAGGGATATTCTGTGCAAAGCATACAACGAGAGTTTCATAATGCCAGATTAATTAATAAGCTTTCGATTATGGCTCCCAAGGTATATGATCTGGTTGAGACTAATGGCAGACATGGCTTGGTATATGAGGAATTGAAGGGACATGACCTCCTGGAAGAAATTATTCAAAATGCCATGAATGCAGAAAAGCTTATGCAGCTAATAAAAATATTGTCAGATATTCATAAAGAAATAATCAATCATCGAATTACAGGGTGCATGGACTATAAAGATTTTTTGAAAGAGTTATATCGAGGAAGAGAATCACAATATGCAGATGAGTTGGAATTGATTAAACGGCTTCCGGATTCGGACTATTTGTGCCATGGCGATTTCCATCCCGGCAACGTGTGGCGAAATGAAGATGGAACATTGAGCGTTATTGATTTTATGAATGTATGCTATGGTCCCAGAGAATATGATATTGCCAGGACATACTATTTATTGACTGAAACAGAGTTGCCGGAAGGCTGTACAGAAGAAGAGAAGGCTTTGCTGCAGAACAGCAGAAATGAAATGGGAAGGTTGTATTTGGATTTTATGGAATGTGAAATATGTGAACTGGATAAGTACCTGACAGTAATTCGTAATGCCAGAAGGTTTGAAAAATGAATGGAAAAGTAAGAAAAGCTTTTCTTCGGGTTTGTGAAGTCAGGGTATCAGCCAAACACATGGAAGGGTGGTTATCATGGAGGAATTAGTAATTAACTCTACGCAGTTTGAAAGGAATGACTGGATACCGGATTGCTGTGCCGGTTATGGTGAGGATAAATCGCCGGAATTGCACGTTGAAGGCATACCCGCCGGAACAGTAACACTGGCTATTGTTATGGATGATTTGGATCATCCGATACAGCCCGGATTTAACCATTGGGTTGCATGGAATATACCTCCTGTTCATGTTATTCCGGGAGGGTTGCCTAAAGGGGCTGTTGTAGAGGAACCGATTCATATGGAGCAGGGAATTGCGTACGGTAAGCATTGTTATCGTGGCCCTAAGCCTCCATTCAACTGGAATCATCGCTATAAGATTACCATCTATGCATTGAGTAAGAATTTACAATTGAACTCTGAAACAAGAAGAGACGAATTGTACGAGGCAATTGCAGATTCTATATTGGCAAAAGGTGAGTTAACCGGAAAGTATCAGAGGAGGCATAAGTGATATGGAGTTATTGTTTGAAATAGATAAAAAGGATTATGATCCTGATGGCGAAGTTTTCAGACGGCCATCAGCCAGAGCAATCATTATTCAAGATGGAAAGATTGCTGTTATTTATAGCAGAAAGAATAAGTTTTATAAGATTCCGGGTGGTGGTGTGGAAGCCGGTGAAGATAATATAAGTGCAATGATCAGGGAAGTGAAGGAAGAAGTCGGATTGACAGTGAAGCCTGAAACTGTAAAGGAATTTGGCTATGTACATAGAATACAGAGAGGAAAGCATGAACCTGTTTTTATTCAGGACAACTTTTATTATTTATGCAGTGTTGAAAACAGACAGGAATTGCCTCAATACTCGGATGCCGAAAAGCGAGAAGAGTTTGTTCCTGTGTTTGTAGATTTGACCGAAGCGATAAGGGTAAATGAAGAATATGTGAAAGAAAATTCTTTGGATTCAATGATAGAAAGGGAACTAAGGGTATTAAAAATAATACAGGAGAAGCAGCTTTGCTGAAAAATTGAATTGATGCCCGCTGAAGCGGACAAGGGGTGTAAAAATGAAAAACCTGATCCGATTAACTGATTTAAATGTGAACGATATTTACGATATTTTTAAATTGACAGATGACATAAGAAACGGAAAATATCAGGATTTTCTGAAAGGGAAAAGTGTTATTTTATTCTTCCCCAATACAAGTATCAGGACAAGGGTGACATTTGAGAAAGGCATTTATCTGCTGGGTGGACAGCCTGTTCTGTTTCCCACGGATGCTTTGGATAAAAAGGAAGATTTGCGGGATGTGTGCGGGTATCTGAATAACTGGGCTGATATGGTTATCGTACGGCATAAAGACATTGGTTTGCTGCAGAAAATGGCTGATTGTTTAAAGGTGCCTGTTGTCAATGCCATGACAGACTGTAATCATCCCTGTGAGATGTTGGCAGATATGTATGCGTTGTCAAAGCTAAGAAAAGATTTCACAAAGGACAGGTTTCTGTTTGTGGGGGAAAGAGGGAATATCGGGCTGGCGTGGAAGGAAGCTGCTGATGTAATGGGATTTAGTTTGGAACAATGTTGTGGTCAGGGCTATGAAATGGAAGGCATGGTATCCTATCACAATATTTATGATGCAATTAGCGGAAAGGATATTATATGCACGGATTCCCTTCCGGCAGGTGCTCTTGCGGATTTCAGAGAGTGTCAGGTTACAATTACAGCAATGGAAAGGGCAAATGAGGGAGCAATTCTAAATCCCTGTCCGCCTTTCTACCGTGGAGAGGAAGTCACTGAGGAAGTAATCGAATCAAAATACTTTGTCGGGTATGAATTCAAGAAATATCTCTTGGAAGTCCAGCAGGCGATTATGATTTATTGCTTAATATGATAACTATAAAGGTGTCGAAATAAATTTTTCAAACCGTCTCATTGCATGGAATTGTAAAACGGATTGTCTTTTAAGCAGGAGGTGAATGACATGGCTAACGAAGATAAGAAGGATTTTAATGCTATGCTGCATGACAGTAAGGATATGCCAAAGATTCAAATCATTACAGACCGGAAAAGTATTGAAAAATATGGCGGAAGCAGAATGTATTTTGCACCGCCAATCGACTACGACAAAGTAATGAAACAGGTTCCTTATGGTAAAGTGATTACTGTAGGAAAAATCAGAGAATACTTTGCAAAGTTAGGTGGTGCAGATTTTACAGAACCGATTACTGCCGGAATTTTCGTATCAATTGCTGCGTGGGCAAGTTATCAACGCTCTGATGACGAAACGCCTTATTGGAGGACATTGAAAGCAAACGGGGAGTTAAATGAAAAATACCCTGGTGGTATCGAAGTACAGAGAGAAAAGCTTGAGGAAGAAGGGCATACAATCATTCAGAAAGGGCGCAAAAATATAAAATATTCTGTGAAAGATTATGAGAGATTTCTTTTTGATATGAATTAGAAAACTTCTAATTTGCTTCTTTGTTGAGGGTACATAAAATGATGAAAATCAAAATTCCCAAGATCAATTCCATACATTTTGGCGGCAAATGGCAGGACAACAGCAAAATTCCGTATTACGAGCGTACATTAAAAGAAAAAATACCCTATGATCCGGAAAGACAATATGCAGTGATTCATGTTTCCATCTGTACCGGCGAAAAGGTGGCCGGTTTTAAGAATTATAATGACGCACATTTTACGGAAGTGATGCTGATAAGGGATGCTGAGGACGAGAAAAGATTTAAAGCAATTTATGGGCTGGATGAAATAAAAAAGGAATATTGAAATCCTGAATTGCGGAGGAAAAAGAATGGCCTCAAGTATGATTCACTTAGCTATTACAACTGAACTGATACGGCAACATGAATTTAAGGATGTGGACAGACTGCGGCTCGGAAGTATTCTTCCTGATGCCGCAAAGCGGGGAAATGGGCATTTAAAGGTTTCTGTTTGCGGAAATAATAAGAAAACCTATGATCTGGAGCGGTTTAAAAGCATGTTCGGAGAATTCATGAAAACGGATGATCTGTATCTTGGATATTATCTCCACTTAATTCAGGATCTTGTATATAGACATTTTGTGTATGATGAATATCATTGGAATCCGTTTATTTCGGGAAATGTTGACAGGCTGCATAAGGATTACAGGATATGCAATTATTACATTGCTGCCAAGTATGGGGTTGACCAAAATATAAAGATACCTGAATTTTTAGACCAGGAAAGAATTCATGAATTGGCTGATTTTGATACGGATTCTTTTGCCCAATCAGTAAGGGAGCAATTTGTTCAGGTTGATGGCGATGTGTTTTTCTTTACAAAGGAAATGGCGGAGGAATATATAGAGAAAGCGGTTGCGGTGTGTATTCAGGAATTAAATGCTTTCGAGCAGGGCGGTACAACTGTAGATGCATATAAACAGGCCTGGCGTCAAGTACCCAAATCACTCTTAAAAACAACACTGAATACACGGGAGCTTGGCGGGTTTCGAAGCAATACGGGCAGATTTACTGTTTCCGGCAAAATATTTCGAAGTGATGTTCAGAACTATCCTTCTGAGGAAGACATAGATTTTTTAAAAAGAATGAAGATAACAACCATAATTGATATGCGTGGTATCAAAGATGTTCAAAGAAAACCAAGTGGTTTTGCCGGGGTGGAGGGATTTACGTATGTCAACATCCCGATTGAGGAAGGCAGTGACGTTCCTGAAAGCACAGAGGCGGTTCCCGAAAGCTACCTGAGTATTGCATGTGCAGCGAATATGCCTGATGTCCTGAAAGCAATCGCCGCTGCACCGGAGGGAGTTATGTTTAATTGTACTGCAGGGAAAGACAGAACCGGTGTGGTGAGTGCGCTGCTGCTTGGATTATGTGGGGTCAGCCGCGAGGACATTGTTTTTGACTATATGTTCACAAAGGAATGCAATGCAGAAAGGTTTGAACTGATACATAAAAATTTTCCCGAGATTGACATGAATATTGTAATCCCGCATGAAGAATATATGTATGGGTTCTGGAAGCTTATGGATAAAGAATATGGTGATGTAGAAAGATTTCTTGAGTCTATCGGAGTTACAGGAGAGGAGCAGGCAGCTATTAAAGGAAAAATGTTGTCTGACAGAGCTTAGAATGCTTTTCAATATGAATTATAGAAAAGCGTCTGGTGTGAAATAAGTAGAAAATACTAAAGGAACGAAGCTTATGATACGAATGGAAATTGCTCTTTTTTTGGTTTTGGCGTTTGTGGCCTATTTTTATTTTTCGTCAGAGAAAAGACATACCTTACTGCATCAGACTTTTTCTGTACTGCTTGTGACTGTATTGATACATATGGTATTGGATGCGGCTACTGTTTACATGGTGAATCATCTGGACACCGTTCCGAGACTGCTGAATGACATCGTGCACAGGTTTTTTTTGGGAACCATGGTGTTTGTTATTTATCTGTTTTACCAGTATATTGCTGTTTTGGTGGAGGAGGAAACCGGAAAGCCCCGCTATTTGGACTTGGCGGCAAAGTTTTTCCTGATTATTGCCGAACTGGGTAATTTCACGCTGCCCATTGTCTATACGATTACATCGGATGGAAATTATTCAGACGGCCCGTACGTTATGATTTGTTATGGTGCTGTTATCTTTTATCTTTTGCTATGTGCCGGACTGCTGATCGCAAATTGGACCGGAATGGAAAATAAAAAGAAATTTGCCATTGGTGCTGCATTACTCATTGAGTTTACGGTCTGTGCTTTGCAGGGGATGAATCATGCCTGGCTTATCAGTGGAATGGGTCTCACGTTGATGACACTGGCTTTTTATCTCACACTGGAAAACCCGGATATTCTCCGGGCGGAGCTGAATGAGCAGAAGATGTC
Organism: Acetatifactor sp.; assembly: GCA_051877795.1. Classification (GTDB taxonomy): domain Bacteria; phylum Bacillota; class Clostridia; order Lachnospirales; family Lachnospiraceae; genus Acetatifactor. Next base: position 6,933 of record JBJEJG010000045.1, on the reverse strand, counting down.
CATGCTTTACCTGAAAAGTCAGGTCAACCCGCATTTTCTCTACAATACTTTGGATTCCATAAGGATTCAGGCACAACTGAACGGGGACAAAAAAGTGGCAGATCTGCTCATGCGTCTGGTGGATTTTTTCAGACTCAGTGTCAAGGTGGATTGTCCCATGGTAAGTCTGGACGATGAAATAGAGCTATTGGAAGCGTACATGGAACTGATGTGTTACCGCTATCCGGAACTGAAATGTGAGTATGATATTGACCCTGAGCTGGGAATGGAGCAGGTTCCTAATTTTATCCTGCAGCCCATCGTGGAGAACAGCCTGCTTCATGGGCTGAAAAATAAAGGGTACAAGGGTGAGGTGACTATTTCTGCGCAGAAGGCAGAAACCGGTCATATGGAAATCTGTGTCAAAGATACAGGCAACGGATTTGAAGAAGGGAAAAAAGCGGCTATTGATGAAATGCTGCGGCACTATGATAAACAGGCACCTAAACTTACAGGTAACAGCATTGGTATTCTGAATGTGCAGAAGCGGATTAAGCTGTTGTGCGGCAGAGAGTTCGGTCTGTGGTATTCGGAAAACGAAGACGGTGGTGTGACGGCTCATATCCTGTTGCCGGTGAAGGGAGATACAAGATGAAAAAGCTGCGCGTATTGCTGGTAGATGATGAAATCATGATTCGAGAGGGCTTTAAGCGGCTCTTTGACTGGGAAGCACACGACTGTGAAGTTGTCGGGGAAGCTGCGGATGGCATGGAGGCACTGACGAAGATTGATGATTTGCAGCCGGATATTGTCATTATGGATATTAACATTCCCATCATGAACGGACTGAAGGTAATAGAGCTGGCCCGCATCAAGCATCCGGATATGGCTTTTGTCATCGTGTCGGGTTATGATGATTTTGCTTATTGCCGGAAGGCTCTGCAACTGAAAATTACGGATTACCTTTTGAAACCGGTGAACTACGAGGAGTTTGGAAATTGCATCGACAATCTGAAAATTGCAATGTTTCAGCAACAGGCGGCGCAGGACGTGGAACAGCAGGAGGAGCGCCCCATCCATGGTATCATCCGTTATCTGCAGGAGCATCTGTCAGAAGAAATCAGTCTGTCCATACTGGAAGAGGAATTCCATCTCAACGCCCAGTACATCAGCCAACTGTTCAAAAATGAAATCGGTGTGAATTTTCTAAGCTATCTCACCAATATTCGCATGGAGAAGGCGAAAAAGCTGCTGCTTTCCACCTCGCTGTCGATTTCGGAGGTGTCTGAACAGTCAGGTTATGGGGACTATCGGGTATTTACTAAAATATTTAAGAAAGTTGAGGGGATTACGCCTTCCCAATACAGACGGGATTTTCTGGAAGATTCTTTTCTATAAATCCGACACAATCAGCTATAAATCATGCCTATTTGAAAAGACAAAAGCTATCTATAATGATAACGTGCCAAGGCGAAAAGTTTTGGTGAAAAGAGAACTTTAGTACATAGTCGGTAAATGGAAGGAGAAATTTAGATGGAAAAGAAATCAATTCGTGAAATTGTATCCCTGGTATTGAAGGCACTTACCCTGGCCATGGGAGTTGCAGTGGTGGTGTTGTCCTGTCTGGGTAAGCTGGAAACGCAGACAGCCATTACGCTGCTTGGAATCGGACTGGCTTGTGCGGGCATCATTATGCTGGAAAGCAAGTAAGGAGAATACGTTATGAAATCATTACAAACCATTCAGAAGACCTTTGGGGTTTTTCAAATTCTTACAAAAATTGCCATGATTCTGGCTTTTGTCGGGGCAGGCCTGGCGGTACTGGGATTGCTGTACGTTACTGCATGGTATCATGGAGGAATTGCTGTCGGCTTTGATCAGGACATGCTGTATTTTCTGACGAAAACCGGCGAAATGAAAGAAATATTGGGTGTTCTTATCGTGGATACAATCACTGTCTTGACAGACGGCATTTTGTTAGCCTTCGCCTATTCTTACCTGAAAGCAGAGCAGGCAGATGGCACACCCTTCACAAAGAGCGGAGCGGAGCAGATGAAGCGTCTTGGTATCCGCACCATCGTTCTTCCTTTGGTGTCTGTCATTCTGATTGCAATCCTTTATGGCATTTTTGACTTGCCGCAGAATAGTGGAAGTGACTGGAGCAACGGTTTCAGCGTAACCATGGGTATTGTTTTGATTCTGACTTCTCTCATTTTCCGATACGGAGCAGAGTTGGAAGAGAAAAATAAATAAGATTATATAATATAAAAACAAAGGGTTCATATACAAATGATAAGGAACTTAAACATGATTGTTTCCGTTGCAATCGACAGAAATAAAAGACGAATAGACTGCTTATGTTATTTGTTTCTGGTTTTTCTGGCCGGATGCCTGGTGGGTTGGATTTATGAAGAAATTTTTTACTGGATTACCGAAGGAATGCTGAGAAACCGAGGTATTCTCTATGGACCATGGCTGCCGATTTATGGAATCGGTGCACTGGGAATTTATGCCATGAAGCCGTTTAAGAAAAATCCGGTTTTACTGTTTCTGCTTTGTTTGGCCATTACAGGTGTTGTGGAGTATATCATAGGTTATGTGGGAATTCGTTTTCTGGGCATGCGTCTCTGGGATTATCGCGGCTTATTCTGGAACTTGAATGGAATCATCTGTTTTCGCAGTGTTGTGAGTTTTGCAGCCATGGGTCTGGTGTTTCATTACCTGCTGGAGCCGTGGGCGGAACGAGTGTATGAAAAAGCTGATTCGAAAGCGATATACACGGGCTGTTTGGCTATTTTCGGACTCTTTTTGCTGGATTGTATTATGAGTGCACTGTTTCGCACCCCCATTACATATTGAGGTGCCAAACCGGAGGAAAAGAAAATGAGAGATTTTATTCTGGCAGCGCTTCCCTTGGTGCTGTGTGGTATTGCTGTTGCTATCATCTGCACCAGAATGGGGCGTGGAAAAACAAGGGAAAATGAAAAAGCACTGGAAAAGAGTATGGCGCTTGGTATGTCATTGGGACTACTGTTTGGAGTAGCACTAAACGGCATCGGCCTTTGGGAAAATCACGCATTGGGATTTGCTCTGGGACCTCTATGGGGTATGGCTCTGGCAACGTTGTTTCAAGGAGGAAATGGATCCGGTAAAGACGGAGCTGAGTAAAGTTGTACTTATGATTCTGAGGCACGTGCAAGCACAGGGGGAAAACAATGAAGAACGGATTGAAAAGAACGACACCATTTTGTATAGTTTTATTTTTCATTTTGCTCGTGGTTCATGCATGGGAAGCAATCTTTATTCGCATGGATGAGACAGTTTTGGGAGAAAATTTTATTAACAAAGTTTTTGGTCTTATTGTGATGGCTATTTGCCTGAAATTTATGGAACTAAAATGGGAAGACGTTGGTTTCCGAGGCAGGGTACTGAAACTGCTGGGACTTGGCCTCCTGCTTGCAATCGGCACATTCACGATTTCCTATGCGACTGAATTTATGATATTGGCCGGCCGGAAGCAGACAGCAAGGCCGGAAGTTTTTACCACCGGTTTTTCACTGAACGGTCAGAACACGATGCATACCGGGATGGTCTACATATTGGTATGTATATTTTTTAATATCATTAATGTTCTTATGGAAGAGGGTGTATTCAGAGGTCTTTTTCCTGCTATACTTAAGCGTGATCACAGTGACCGGATTGCATTGCTGCTTCCTTCATTTTTGTTTGGAATATGGCACATTGTAACTCCTTTACACAATCTGGTGGATGGTGATATCGGACTGCCTGCTTTTCTGCTTCTGAGCGTCGGGTATACTATTCTTGCCGGCATGATGGGTATAAAATGGTGTTTGCTATATCGGCTGACAGGCAGCCTTTATGCAGGAATGGCAGATCATTTTTTCAACAATTGCATCGCGACGAATTTGCTTCACGTGGTAACGGATACAGGCGTTGATGAGATGATGATATTAAGAGTTTTTATTGCTCAAATGATTTCATTTTTTGTGGTCTATACCATATACAGGCGGAAAGGTACACCTTAGAAGAAGTAGCTGTGATGATAAAAAAAGCAGAAACCGTCGGACAGATATATTGCTTTCTTCTTTTTAATGAGATATATTTATATAGAAGAGCCTTGTACTCTTTTGGTATGTGAAAACACAAAATTCAGAATTCAGGAGGAGTTATCGCATGGACAGATTAAAAGGTAAGGTTGCAGTGGTTACAGGTTCTACCAGTGGAATCGGTGTCGGTATTGCCAATTTGTTTGCTGCGGAAGGAGCAAAGGTGGTTATCTGCGGACGTAGAGCGGAGAAGGGGCAGGCTGTTGTGGACGCCATTGTGGAAAAAGGCGGAGAGGCAACCTATCATTTCATGGACATTACCGCGACCGAAAGCATTGAGAAGCTTTTTGAAGATACTGCTGAGAAATACGGGAAAATCGATATTCTGGTAAACAATGCTGCGAATGTGGGTCTGAAGGACGGCAGAGTAGATGAATTAACGCTGGAAATGTGGGACAATGTTTTCCAGAGTGATGTGCGCGGCACATTCTATGCTACGAAGTGTGTTCTCCCTTACATGCAGAAGAATGAGAACGGTGGCTCCATCATCAATATCGGTTCCATGGCTTCCTGCGGAGGCGACCTTGGTTCTACTGCTTATGCCTGTGCAAAGGCAGGTGTAGATATGCTGACCCAGTCAACTGCATTGCAGTACGGAAAGCAGAAGATTCGCTGCAACTGTGTACGTCCCGGACTGATTGTTACACCGCAGAACGAAGCGCATGTACCGCAGGCCTTGAAGGACATCTTCTTAAGCAATATTATGGTAGATCGTTACGGTTGTCCTGAGGATATCGGACATATGTGCGTTTACCTTGCCTCCGACGAGAGTGCCTATGTGACCGGGCAGATTGTCAATGTGGATGGTGGTCTGAATTCTCACGTTTCCACAGTTGCACAGTTTAAAGAGCTGAATTCCCGTACGTGGTAAAAAAGCCCGATAGAAGGACGGATTATCCGGTGGGAAAAGGTGCCGGGGATTGTAAGGAAAATCATAAAAGGGCTTGACAAAAGGGGAAAGAGAAAGTATGATAGGATTCCAGATGCGAATGAGTTGCATTTGCATCTGGAATTTTTGCGTTTTAATGCAGACAAGCAGTATAGAAAGGATTTATTATGGCGGATATTATTTTAGATGCGCTGCTAGATACAGCGAAGCTGATTCCCTTTTTGTTTTTGACTTACCTTGCAATGGAATATCTTGAGCATAAGACGGGAGATAGCAGCAAAAAACTGATTCAAAAAGCGGGTAAGTTTGGACCTGTGATTGGAGGAGTTCTGGGGATTGTACCCCAGTGTGGTTTCTCCGCGGCTGCATCAAACCTGTATGCGGGCAGGGTGATTACCCTTGGAACTTTGTTGGCTATTTATTTGTCTACTTCTGATGAGATGCTCCCCATCCTGATCTCTGAGCAGGTAGCTGCCGGTACAATTTTAAAAATTTTGCTGGTGAAAGCATGTACCGGTATTGTTGCAGGTCTGATAATTGACTTTGTGCTTCGCAGGAAAGGTGTGGAGGAACACGAGCATATACATGATATTTGTGAGCATGAGCATTGCCATTGTGAAAAAGGCATTCTTCGTTCTGCCATCTCGCACACATTACAGATTGCCCTTTTTATTCTGATTGTCAGCTTTGCTTTGAATCTGATTCTTCATTTTGCCGGAGAGGATGCACTTGCCAATCTGGTTTTGAATAAACCGGTACTTGGACCTGTTTTGGCGGGCATCGTAGGACTGATTCCGAACTGTGCCGGCTCTGTAGTTATTACTCAGCTGTATCTTGAAGGAGCCATGGGCATCGGGGCGGCTATGGCAGGATTGCTCACAGGTACCGGGGTCGGACTTTTGGTACTGCTGCGGGTAAACCATAATCGTAGGGAAAATTTGAAGATTCTGGGTCTTTTGTATACAATTGGCGTATTGACGGGAATCGTTTTAGGATTTATCCTGTAAGAAGAATTTTTCAGGGGTATGGAAATGGATAAGAAGCAGAAAATAAATTCTCAGGAGTTTGCCTATAAGGATGCTGTGGAGGAACTGCATTATCCCCAGGGAATAAAATGGACAAGACAGCGGAAAAAAGTCTATCGCGTGCTCTGGGAGGCGACGGAGCCTCTCAATGCAGCTCAGGTATATAGTCGTGTGGAACAGGAAACAGACGGAGAGGAATATGCACTCTCTACCATCTATCGGATTCTGGCAGCATTTGAGGAAAATGGACTTGTGGAAAAAACCACCTGGCTGGGCGACGGCACTGTGGTGTATTCCTTAAACCGTGGGGAGCATACCCACTATGCGGTCTGCCTGGAATGTCACAGACGGATTCCGCTGCAGAGCTGCCCTTTTGCACATATTCATCTGGAAAAAGAGGCGGGAGACTTTGTCATCACCGGACACAAGCTGGAATTGTATGGCTATTGTAAGGAATGCAGGGAAGCGGAAAGCATGGATTGAGTGAAATGTTACAGGTACAGTACGCGCCCTTCGCAAAGTCGTACTATGACTGAACTGTTGAAAAAAATAAAAAAATTTAAAAAAAGGGCTTGCTTTTTTTTTAAGCATAGCATATAATAACACTTGCGTTGTGAAAAGAGTATAACGTAAGCACCGCTAGCTCAGTTGGTAGAGCACCTGACTCTTAATCAGGGTGTCCAGGGTTCGAGCCCCTGGCGGTGCACACACTCCCCGCAGGGGAGCACAAAGGACTGTTTTTGAGGACATAGGAGCCTTGGGGACGGTTCTTTTTTTGCGCGTTGGCATGAGCCGTGCGCCGAAAAAGGCAGAACATTTCGAGTGAGCTTGCTCACAGAGAAATGTTTCTGCCTTTTTCGGCATAGGGCGAAGCCCGCGACACTGAGCAGCAGAGCTGCGAAGCTGTCGGCAC
>JBJEJG010000044.1:0-70795 GCA_051877795.1 Acetatifactor sp. | reverse complement strand
GAAACCGGAGCCCTCTGTTCCGTAAAAGAGCAAGTGTATCCTCTGCTACCGTTCTTGTAATCGTTTTCGCAGTCAGATAAAACAGCTTCTCTCCCATTCCCCGGCCCATAGCCTGAATGGCAGGGTAGACAGTTGAGATTGTCTTTCCCACTCCGGTAGGTGCCTCCAGAAACAGCTTCTTTTTATGGTAAATCGTACTGTAGACATTCGTCACCAACTCCTTCTGGCCTTCCCGGTAAGGGAACGGGAACTCCAGTCCGTCTATAGATGCCTGTCTGATGCCTCTCCACCGCCACGAATCATCTGCCCACTTGCGGTATGCCCCAATCAGCTCCTCAAACCATTTTTCCAGTTCCTGAAAGGTATAATCTTCATAAAAATACCGCAGCTCCTCCGTGGTCATATTACAGTATGTCAGCCTCACCCGAACCTCTGCCAGTTCTTCCTTTAAGCTATACATATAGGCATAACATTTGGCCTGGGCAACATGGAGCGGCATCGGCCCTTTCATTCTCGCAAGCTCACGATAGGTTCCCTTGATTTCATCAATAATAACCTGATTCTCATGGTGGATAATGCCGTCCGCCCTGCCCTCCACTGTCAGCACATATCCTGCTGTCTGCAGCGTATATTTCAGCGGAACCTCCGCCTGATATTCAGGCCCCATGCGACGTTGAATCATACGGTGAATTCTTCCACCCTCCTGCATGGCATTGTCAGGGGATGCCTGGTGCCGATTGTCAATATCTCCGTGCCGCAGAATAAACTCAACCAGATTTCTGACCGATATACGAATCTCTCCAAGGGGCAAATCCACTCTGGTATCCGCATTGTCAGCAGTAGAGGCCTCTCCGTCATATTCGTTTTTCAGATTGTTTGTATTTTCCATAGCTACCCCTGTTGAATTCCCATCCGATGAACAACAAGACTCCCTATGAAGATAGTACTCTATCTTGCATAGGGAGTCAAATTTGTTTTTGTCCGTTTATTTTTTACATATTAGGATGCAATCGCATACTTCTTCAACAGCTCCTCTAATTCAGCATTATAGCCGGTATAAGAAACCGTCAGGGGCTGTCTGAAGTCAAGACCATACACCCCCAGAAAAGACTTTGCATCTACTATATATCTGTTATAGGAAATATCAATGTCAAAATCACATCTGGAGGTTACATCTACAAAATGCCGGACTTCATCGGGAGTCAAATGAATTGTCTTTACCATTCTTAACCATCCTTTCACAAATAGAAAAACAACTGAAAAAATTTATCTATAATGTATTATTATATGCAGTTTGAGCCAAATGTAAAGCATTTTTCACCGACGAATTTTGTACATCCTTTTTTACCCAGAAAACGTTTTTACACTTTGTGCACACACTTTTCTGTGGGCATTTGATTTTTGGTCGTTTTACACAAATGGCACTTTAGTAAATTGACGCAAAAAACTGCGATTTTATCCATTTTACTGAAATTCCACCATGTATTCTTGGAACCTGAGAGGCAGCATATTTCTCTGTAAATTCAGGTTTTTCCGCTCTTTTATGGCTATTGTACGGCAAAACCTCCGAAACAGTTCCTGATATGTCCTTTCCTCCTCCGACAGAAGGAGTTTCGGTGACCGCTCTGCTTCCTCCCCACGAAGCAGATACCACTGCCTTCCTGCCGGATGGATTCCGAAAAAGTTTCTCCTTTCATCGTATATCACAAAATTTTCAATGGAAAGCCTGTCCGCAAAATGCGGCATCAGAAAAGTCACCACATTATTTTTCGGACCAATCTCAGAATAAAGCACCCCGTTTTCCAGTTCTTCAAATCTCACAAAGCCTCTCAAATGCGCATATTCTCTGCCGGCTCCCCGCGCCAGAGAAAAGGCTCTGTGAACAAAATCGTTTGCCAGATTATCAAAAAGCTGCCCCTGCCCGCATTTCCGTGTCAGGCCGTCCACAACCGTTTGATAAACTGCCTGCGCCTTTTGCCCATCCTCTGTCGCCAGTGCCATACAAATATCCAGATAATCCTTTTCACCAAATCTGCGCTTCAAAGTATTCATGACTTTCAGCACCTTTTCCACGCACACAACCACCTGCACATTCTCAGCAAAAAGGATTGGATCATCGTTCAGGGACAGAAGGGTTTCCGCATGGTTTCTCTTCTCCTCATAGGCCTGATAAATTGCTGTAAATATGCTCTCCAACGAATCCTCGCACCTGTAAACTACCATCGCTTTCCGCTCCTTTTTTTCATGTTGCCGATTCCTTTTTGCGGCACTGCATTTTTACAGCTCCCACTCAGCCGCCTCCTGCCCGGAATCAGGTTATTATATCTGCCCCATGGCAGTCTCCAGCTGTTCCAAAGGCGCAATCCTTCCCGTAAAACGCCCGTCATCAAAGAGCGACATCTGCCTGTAGGTCATGCCGTCGCTGCCAAACTGCACCCTCTCCTTCTCCTCCGTGAGATTTCTGACAATATAATCCTCATCCAGCTTCACGGGATACATCATCCTGCCGTCGCAGGTGATGAAGAACAGCGCACGCTTCAGCACCACTCCGATTTTCTTTAAATCAGAAAAGGTGAGTTTTGCGCTTCTCCTTGCAGACACGATTCGCCGGGCACTCTTCACTCCTACGCCGGGCACACGCAGCAGCTGCTCCAGGGATGCACGATTAATTTCCACGGGAAAATATTCCAGATGGCGCACCGCCCAGTCCTCCTTCGGGTCAAGCATTACATTAAAGTAAGGACGTTTCTCGTCCAAAAGCTCCTCCGCCCGGAAACCGTAAAAACGCAGCAGCCAGTCCGCCTGATACAGACGGTGCTCCCGCAGCAGGGGCGGGCCACCCGGCAGAGCCGGCAGGTTCTTATCCCCTGTTACATTGACAAAGGCAGAATAAAATACTCTCTTTAAATCAAATTTCTGATACAGACCCTCCGCTACATTGAGAATCTGGTAATCCGTCTCCGGGGTGGCTCCTATAATCATCTGGGTGGACTGTCCCCCTGCCACAAACCGGGGCGCATTCCGATACAGCACAATATCATTTTTGTTCTCCTGAATTCCGTTCTGTATCTGTCTCATAGGCGTCAGTATGGTTTTCCTGTGTTTATTTGGCGCAAGTGTCTTCAGCCCCTCTGCCGTAGGCAGCTCCAGATTGACGCTCATCCTGTCCGCAAGAAAGCCCGTTTGCCTGATAAGCTCCGGGTCTGCTCCGGGAATGGCTTTCACATGAATATAGCCATTGAAACGATATTGATTGCGAAGCAGCCAGATGGTCCGCAAAATAAGTTCCATAGTAAAGGAAGGATTTTGAATGATACCGGAGCTTAGAAACAGTCCCTCAATATAGTTTCTCCGATAAAACTCCATTGTCAGCGTACAGACTTCCTCCGGGGTAAAGGTAGCACGGCGGGTATCATTGGAGCATCGGTTCAGACAGTATTTGCAGTCATAAATGCACTCATTTGTCAGCAGAATTTTCAGGAGAGAAATACATCTTCCGTCACTTGAAAAGCTGTGACAAATGCCATCGGACACACAGTTTCCGATGCCTTTCCCGTTTCCCTTCCGTTCTACACCGCTTGACGTGCAGGCCACATCAAATTTCGCCGCATCCGTCAACACCGTAAGCTTTTCCATCAGCGTCTTCTGCCCCTCTGCTGCAAGATACTCCACAACCTCTCCTCCTCTCAAGCAGAACATTTGTTCTATTTCAAGATAGCACATATGTTCTTCTTTTGCAAGTAAAAAAACTGTTGCAAAATAACGCGAAAAGCGGTTAAATGATATAGGATATTACTTTTATTGCAAATAGAAAGCAGGAACGTTATGTCAAACTTTTCATTACCCAAAAATTACAAGTCAGAGTTAAACCTCTATGAAACACAAATTGCCATCAAAACTGTCAAGGATTTCTTTCAGACACTGCTTGCCGAGCGTCTGCATCTGCTCCGCGTTTCAGCGCCGCTTTTTGTTGCACCGGAATCCGGCCTGAACGATAACCTAAACGGCGTGGAAAGACCTGTCACCTTTGACATCAGTTGTCAGGACGGCAGGGAGGCAGAAATCGTTCAGTCTCTTGCCAAGTGGAAGCGTTATGCCTTAAAGAAATACGGATTTTCTGTAGGGGAAGGACTTTACACGGATATGAGTGCCATCCGCAGAGATGAGGAAGTGGACAATATTCACTCCATCTATGTGGATCAGTGGGACTGGGAGAAAATCATCTCCAAAGAAGACCGCAATCTGGATACTCTGAAGGAAACCGTCCGCACGGTATATAAGGTTCTGCGTAAAACAGAGAAATATATGGCGATTCATTACGACTATATTGAAGAAATTCTGCCCCATGACATTTTCTTCATCACAACCGCCGAGCTTGCGGAAATGTTCCCTGACTATACGCCCAAGGAGCGTGAATATTACATAGCCAAGGCAAAGGGCGCTGTCTGTATCATGCAAATCGGCGACTGTCTGGAGAACGGCGAACCTCATGACGGTCGTGCACCGGACTATGATGACTGGGCCCTGAATGGTGACATTATCGTATATTACCCGGTGCTGGATATTGCCCTGGAGCTGTCCAGTATGGGAATCCGCGTAGACGAAAAATCCTTAAAGGAGCAGCTTGCGAAGGCCGGATGTCCCGAAAGAGCAGAGCTTGACTTCCATAAGGCAATTTTAAACGGCGACCTGCCATACACCGTTGGCGGTGGAATCGGACAGTCCCGTATCTGTATGTTCTTCCTGAGAAAAGCGCATATCGGAGAGGTACAGTGCTCCCTGTGGCCGGAAGATGTCATGAAGGAAGCAAAAGAAAAGGGCCTGCAGCTGTTATAAGCTGCAAGCCTTTTTTTAACCCCATGCCGTCAGACTTTTCAGGCAGACCGTGCAGACGATAGTATCCATGCTGCCCTTTGCCGGATACAGCATACTACCGGTACACCGCAAATTTTTCATTGCGGAAGGTCTGTTCATAACCGTTCTGTTCCATAAATTCTGCCAACATTTCCCATTTCCGGTCTGCCAAAATCTCCCGTTGCTCCTTTTCAGAAACTCCCGCCTCTTTCAGCCCATTCTCCCCGCCTTCCTCATACAGAGCATAACTGTTTCCCAATATAATAACAGGCGTTTCTTCTCCAAGCTCCAACAACTCCTGCTCCATTGTTTCTCTGCTGTAGGAGTCCAAATCACTCCAGGGATTAAAGGCCGAGGGCATCTGCAGGTAATAGGACAACGAAGGGACCTTACCGTACAGGATAACCTCCTCGCCCTGCAGATTGTTTTCGGTCACATACGCACTGAGTTCCGTCATGCACTCCGCCTTGTCGGGACTCATCCTGATATTTTTTAAAATTGGATTGTTTGTGACAAAAGCATCTGCCTCCTGAATGCCCGTAGCCTCCGCAAAAACGAACCGGATGCCGAAGCCGCCAAACTGCACCGCACACAGCAACAGGAAAGCTGCAAGAACTGCTTTTGCCGGGAATGCAGATATGGTAACACGCGCTATCTTTTTTTCTTTTACATACCGGAAGAGCTTCCCGCTCTCCCACAGGGTGTAAGGGGCGGCTACAAACAGATTGTTCATACTGGGATAAACACCGTTATTACTGCCGAGAGAGGTCAGCAAAATCACAAGAATCAGCATTCCGCTGATCAGTTTCTCCTCTTTTGCACATCCTCCGTCAAAAATTCGAATCAACGCAATGAACATGGTCAGCATCAAAAACAGAATACCGGGACGCATCATGGAATCATAGCTGTAAAAGCTGAAGGAACAGAATTCCCGATAATACAGCCAGACAACCATGGCGGCGCTGACAGCAAGCATTCCTATCCGTACAGCCACATGAACAACCATTCGCATGATTCCGGCAGCCGCAGATATTTTCTTCCAAAAATGACCGCTCTCTTTCCGCCTGTCCGCCAATGCTTCCAGACCTGTCAGTCCGTCTTCCAGCAATCCAGAGACGGCAAATAAAAGAATTCCCCCCAGAACAATAGCTCCTATGCGCAGAAACCAGTAGAGGTTTTCCACATAAGTGCCGATGACTCCCATTACCATGGATGTTGCCTTGTAGTCCGTGGCGTTATCCGTCATGGCAAAAAGTCTTGAAATCCCGGTCACATACTCACTCAGCCCATACCGAGCCGCAATATAGCCAAACAGCGCAGCAAGCGCCGCCAGATAGCCAAGCAGACACCAACCCGTGTGTTCCAGAGTCCTGCGCCAGAAGCCCTTTTTCCGGCTTTCCAGCCAGACAATCACATCGTAAGCCCAGACCGCCACAATCATGGCTGTTTCGGACAGATTGGGAAAGCGCACCAGCACATTCGCGCCAAGGCACACACCCGCTGCGACAAGACACCCCTTCTTCTCTCCCGTCAGTCCCAGATAAAGCAGAATCACCGCACCCAAAAACAAAACATACGTCAGATAATTGTACAAAAGTGCCGTCGGACACCAGCACAGACTGATGGCAGCCATCTCTCCCAGAAAAACCGTCCATATGGACATACAGAGCTGTCTGGTACAGAACCAGTAGCCCATCAGAGCCAGAATACTTACAAATAGACCCGTGTAAAAATTCATCCCCAAGAGGCTGCCCGCACCGGGAAGCTTCGTCAGCAAATTTCCCACCACATTCGACAAATATGTGGAAAACAGCCACATGGAATCCATATGCTCCATTCCCATATAGGTAAAATTGGCATAATTATAGCCGGTATCCCAAAGGTCAAGTCCCCAGCTGATATGGCGTAGCGGGTAAAACGCCAGTATCACTATCATAAGGTTTTCTATCACACCAGTTCTCTTTTTCTCCATTACCCTCTGCATACTATCCTTCCACTTTGAAAACAGAATCCGCTTCCGCCAGTTTAGCCTGCATGCGCCGATAAATCCCGATTTTTTCCAACATCCGGTTTATCAGCTTAAAAATACATTCCCTCAGCATGTCCACCAGAATGCCGCAGGTAAACACAACAACTACGCCGGCCAGCGTCCATAACAGCAATGATGGAACAGATGATATTTTATCCGAGCCTACCCATTTCTGCCAGGAATATCGAAATCCTATGTTCTCATGGAGAAGATAGACGCCCAAGGCATAGGATGCAACCTTATTTACGACAGGCGCAGCTTTTTCATTGATTTTCAGCCCGATAAAGGCTGATGCCAGTCCAACCGCCGCCAGAAACGGGAAAATATGATTATATTCCATGCACATTTTCAGCATCGTGCCAAACATTCCCGTATGAAGATATATCTGCCGCAATCCCATAGTGCCGCCAAAAACTGCCAGACAGCCCGCCACATACAGCAGCACACAGTTTCTTTTTTTCTCCAGGAAGCGAACACCGAACTTCCTTATATAGGCCGCCGACACAAAGACACACAGATACCAGAGACAGTCATATCCCTGTCCGTCCATCTCGAAACGAACCGGTATGACACTCTTTAAGACACAGAATACAGCCATCAAAGACAGGATTGTCATCTGCATCTGCGTCTTTGTCATTTTTCTCACCGCCAGGCTGACAAAGGGCAAAAGAAGGTACAAGAACACATATGCCGTCATAAACCAGTAGTGTCCCATAGAGACAGGAAACAGCAGTGTCAGAAAATAATGCGTATCCACTGTCACTTCGCTGACCACTCCGGTCAAAGCACCAATCAGACCAAACACCACTGAATAAAACCATACCTGCAGCCACAGTTTCAAAAGCCTGCTCAGCTTAAAAGAAGAGACACTTAAAAAATAACCGCTGATAAACATATACACATTAACAGCCACGATACAAAAGGATTCCAACAGCCAGGCCGTAACCCCTGGGGCTCCCAGTTTTTCACCCGTCAAATCGGTCAAAAGTCCTCCCTTGCCAAGATAGTGAAGCACCACCACCAGCATCATTGCCACACACCGCAGCAGTTCCAGACCTGACATACGTTTTGTTTTGTCCAAAATGAAATCTCCTTACAATTTTGTTTCAGTATTTCTGTTCACTTTTTGCCTCTTCATTATATTTCATTCCCTGCGATTTTGCTATACAATTTTGCGTTTCCGGGATATATTTATCTTACCGTCCGGCGTTTTTCTCACCAACACCGGAATCGACCGCTTCATCCGGTCTTGGTCTGTCCATTACCCGTCTCCTCGCGGAACGCACAGGCGGCATGATTTATGCCGAATATAAAAGCAGGGAACTGCACATTACCGTACAGTTCCCCTGAACTTAGCAGCTTATTATCCAACCTTCCGCCACTACCTGCAGTTCACACTCACATCACCGCTTCCGGTGCTCACCTTTACCTTACAGGAAGCGTCCCCGTAGGAATACGAGCTTTCCCTTCCACCGCAGTGGCTCACGCCGCTTCCGTAGATTTCGATATCACCGCTTCCCACAGAGACATGAATCTCCGCTCCGGGCACTTTGGACATATACAATTCCACATCGCCGCTTCCGGTTCCCAGCCTGATGGCTTTCGCTTTTTCAGTAACCTCCGCTGTCACATCTCCGCTTCCTGTCTTAACCGTATATTCCGCTGCATCTGCCCGTAGCTCCACGTCCCCGCTTCCGGTCCCCGCATTCACCGTCTCACATTTCAGCCCGCTGACATCGATATCTCCGCTTCCGCTCCTGATGACGTTGCTCTTTGCAGTGATTTCACCCAGTTCCATATCACCGCTGGTAGTCTGTACCTTAAATTCCTCCGTTTCCAATTCATTGCATGACACATCACCGCTGGCTGCCTGAATCACAAGTTCCTTTGCCTCCACCCTATCCACCTGTAAATCTCCGCTGGTTGTGGACAGATGCAGTTTCCCCACATGCAAACCGTTGATATCCATATCACCGCTTAAGGTACGCGCCTGAACAAAAGGAAATCCTTTTGGCACCTCCAGTTCCAGACTGATATCTCCCCCATGTCCTCCGGCATTGTTAAAGGAGAAAATTGTTCTGCCAAACAATACCATCCTCTTTGTACCGGGCATATCCATTCCCTCTCTGCGCTTCACACCCACATAAAAGATGCCATTCTCCTCGTACTGATAAAAACGATACAGCTGCTTCGTCATTTCATCTTCATTGTCATAGTGTACATACAGCTTGCCGTCCGCAGATTCTCTCACCACGACATCCGCTACCATGCCATCCAGAACAATCTCCCTGTAAGCCCCGCTATAGGCCTGTTCCGAAGATGTCTCCCGTTCCGCCCCGGCAGGGATTACCTCCTGCTTGTAATCCTCCTCGGAAAACTCCTGAATCATATCCTCAATATTTCCCAGTTCTTCTATGATTTCTTCCTCGGATTTCCCCATGGATAATCCTTCCGCAAAATGCTGCTCATAATCCTCTAAAATCTCCTCCTGCAATCCCTGATTGAACTGCTCCAGCTTTTCCTGCAATTTTTTCATATATTCTGCTTTTGTCATCCCTGTCTCCTGTTCTGCCATTTCAAAGAAACAGCTGTTATTCATTTATTAATCTGCGCACTGCTTTACTAAAATCTTCCCACTCCTGCTTAATTGCTTCCTGATACTGTCTGCCCTTGTCCGTCAGCTGATAATATTTTCTGGCGGGGCCGGATTCTGACTCTACCAGATAGGTGGTCACATAATCCTCTTCCTTCAGCTTCCTCAGAATGGGGTACAGCGTTCCTCCGGCAATGGACATTTCCACGGAAATCCGCTCTGTCAGTTCATAGCCGTACTTGTCGCCTCTGACAAGCTGTGAGAGTACGCAAAGCTCAAGCGCCCCCTTCTTAAATTGCGTATTCATGCGTATTCTCCTTTCTCCTGATTTCCTCTTCTACCAGCAAAGTCTCCCAAAACCACCAGTCGCGCTCCTTGTACTGTACACTCATTTTTTACATCCTCCTCTCCTGACAATTTCTTTTCCGGGCTTCCTGCATATCCACTTTATTTCTGTGTCGTTTTGCCCAATATCTTTCTTTGTTGAGTTGATTGTATCACATACTATTATATATTGCAATATACTAATTTTAAAAACAATAGTTTATTTTCAAGGCATCTGCAATATCATTACAAAAAAAAAGCGCGGCAGCTTTCCGCTGCCGCGCCACAAAATTCCCGTCTGTTCAGGTATATTTTATTCTATTACAACATTTGCAAATGCTGTCTGTGCATCCGTAATGGCATTGCCGGATGCATCCTCCAGGAAATCAGACTGAATTGCTTCTGCGGTAATATTTAATACAATAGACTTATCTGCATAGGCATTGCCCCACTCAGCAGGTATGTGCAGAGAATCCAGGAAGCTCACTGTTTCCCCCGTCTTAAGCACACCGTCATAATAGTAATAACAGATGCCGTTCTCCTCATCATTTACGGCTGCCCAAACCGTATCGGAAATACCCGTCTCTGCATAGCTGTAATCTGCAAAGGTCACCACATATTTTGTGGTCGTAACGGTCTCTCTTCTCACCCATCTGTAACCGTTCTCATCGTTCTGGACATTGACATACTCTACATTGTCGGTGACAGGCTCGTGAATTCCGGGATTAAATCCGGGAACCTTATTGGTTGCACTGGTATTTACATATTTCACTCCCTGAATCACATAGCTTCCGTTCAGATTCGGCTTACAATAGCGTACCATGAACCATGTCACCCCGTTGTCATCCGTGTAATCCGTATCATACCAGATTTTTAAATGACCTGTGGTATTCTCTGTGGGAAGCTCCGTCTCGAGCACCTCCTGCACTTCCTTTTTCTCATAGGAAGCGGTAACGCCCATAGCCTCATATTCAGCAACCTTCGCCTGTGCCTCAGCTTCCGTATCAAAGGAAAGCGCTCCCGACTCCTGTTTATAAGTCCCCACAAAGGTTTTCAGTACGTCCTCACCGGAGATATCGGATTTGGAGTAGTCTACCGCCAGCCGTATAAATGCATCGTTTTTCCCTGTGTTGCTGACACTGACCGCATCCTTGATTGTCTGGTTCGGAACAATCCTGTCAACCATACCTCCGCTTTCCTCACTGAGCTCATCCTTCAGTGTAATATCAACCCTGCCCATGGTGACAACATTCTTCTGTTCCTCGCTGTCAGTAAAATACGCCAGAGTTCCTCCAACCACGGTTGCTCCCACCAGCACGCCTGCCACCGCCAGCGTTGCAATTCTCTTCTTCATCTTAGAATACTCTCCTCTTCTCTTTTTTGAGATTGCCTCCAGACAACTCTCTAAGAGTAAGAATACCTGCAGACGGTCACACAGAAGTCACAGAAACCCTTTGGATAGTCCAAAGGGTTGTTTCTGCACATTATTTACTTGTTTTTTCTCAAAGTTACTGCACCACCAGATTAGAGTACCCCATCAGGCTCTCATCGACCGCTCTTGCCGCCTCTCTGCCCTCACGGATGGCCCATACGACCAGAGACTGGCCTCTGTGCATATCTCCTGTGACAAAGACATTGTCCTTGCTGGTCTGATATTTTCCCGCCTCCGTCTTCACATTGGTGCGCTCGTTGAGTTCCACGCCGAAGGCCTCTGCGATATAGCTCTGGGTTCCCAGAAAGCCTGCGGCAATCAGCACAATGTCTGCCGGCAGTTCCTGCTCGCTTCCGGGCACTTCCTTCATTATCATGCGCCCTGTTGCAGCATCCTTTTCCCATGCCAGCTTCACGATTTTTACAGCCTTCAGGCTGCCGTTCTTATCCTTAACGAATTCCTTGACCGTCGATTCATAGATGCGGGGATCGTGACCGTACACGGCAATTGCCTCCTGCTGACCGTAGTCTGTCTTACAGATTTTGGGCCACTCAGGCCAGGGATTGTTTTCCGCACGCTTGTCGGGAGCCTTGGGCATCATTTCAATCTGTGTCACACTCTTTGCACCATGGCGGATGGAGGTACCCACACAGTCATTTCCCGTATCACCGCCGCCAATGATAACCACATGCTTATCCTTTGTGTCCACATACTGTTTATCCTCAAAGCCGGAGTCAAGCAGGCTCTTTGTGTTTGCCTTCAGAAAATCTACCGCAAAGTAGATGCCCTTTGCCTCTCTCCCGGGAGCCTTAATGTCTCTGGGATTGGATGCACCGCAGGCCAGAATCACACGGTCAAAATCGTGGAGCAGTTTTTCTGCCTTGATGTCCTTTCCGATGTCAGTGCCGGTAACGAAGGTCACACCCTCCTCTTCCATGATTTTGCGCTTTCTCTCCACAATCTGCTTTTCCAGCTTCATGTTGGGAATGCCATACATCAGCAGTCCGCCGATGCGGTCGGAACGTTCAAACACAGTAACAGAGTGGCCTCTTTTGTTCAGCTGGTCTGCTGCCGCCAGTCCGGAGGGGCCGCTTCCCACGATGGCAATGGTTTTTCCGGTACGCACCTTGGGAGGATGAGCTGCTGCATAGCCCTCCGCATAGGCGTTCTCGATAATAGCATACTCGTTCTCCCTGGTAGCTACCGGGTCACCGTTCAGCCCGCAGGTACAAGCCGCCTCGCACAATGCCGGGCAGACTCTGGAAGTGAATTCCGGAAAATTGTTGGTCTTTTTCAGACGGTTGTACGCCTGCTCCCAGTTTCCGGTGTACACCAGGTCATTCCATTCGGGCACAAGGTTATGCAGCGGGCATCCGCTTGCCATACCGCAGAGCATCATACCCGACTGGCAGAAAGGCACGCCGCACTCCATGCATCTGGCTCCCTGGAGCTGCTGCTCTTCCTTCGGCAGATGTTCATGAAATTCGTTGAAGTGTTTAATACGCTTCTTAGGATCCTCGGCCTTGCTGACTACTCTCTTATATTCCATAAAACCGGTTGGTTTTCCCATGATTTGTCATCCTCCTTTACTTTTTGGCGTTTGCATAAAAAGCCTCTATCTGTGCCTGCTCTGCGCTCAGACCCTTCTCCTCCATCTGCACGATAGTCTTTAAGACTCTTTCGTAATCATGAGGAATAATCTTCTTAAACTTCGGCAGATACTCTCCGAAGTTATCCAGAATCTTTTTACCCTTTTCGGAATTTGTCAGAGCAACATGCTCCTGAATCATACTCTTTAGCTCCAGCACATCATACTTGGAGGTAATCTCACTGGAGGATACCATCTCTTTGTTCAGGCGCTTATACAAGTCATTGCCTTCATCCAACACATAAGCAATACCGCCGCTCATGCCTGCCGCAAAGTTCTTTCCGGTGCGTCCCAGCACTACCACGCGCCCGCCCGTCATATATTCACAGCCATGGTCGCCCACGCCCTCTACGACTGCACTTGCACCGGAATTGCGGACACAGAATCTCTCACCGGCTACGCCATTGATGTAAGCCTTGCCGCTGGTGGCGCCGTAAAGCGCCACATTTCCGATAATAATGTTCTCGGATGCCTCGAAGGTACTGCCTGCAGGGGGATAGACAATCAGCTTTCCGCCGGAAAGTCCCTTTCCGAAATAGTCATTGGAGTCTCCCACCAGTTCCAGAGTCAGACCCTTGGGAATAAATGCGCCGAAGGACTGTCCGCCCGCACCCTTGCACAATACGCGGTAGGTATCCTCCTCCACATCATCCCCCAGTTTTTTTGTAATCTCACTTCCAAGGATGGTACCGAAGGCGCGGTCTGTATTGGAAACATCCACCTCAATACTCCTCTTTTGTCCGGCCTCTATTGCCTTCTTCAGCTGTTTTACCAGTACTCTCTCATCCAGGGTCTTTTCCAGTTCAAAATCATAAACCTGTTTGGGATCAAAGGTCATTTTCTGCTTGGAGCCCTCGTAGGGATTGGAGAGAATCTGGGTAAGGTCAATCTGCCTCTGGCTCTCCGTCAGATTCTCCTTTACCTTCAAAAGGTCGGTGCGTCCAACCAGTTCATCCACTGTTCTTACGCCCAGAGCTGCCATATATTCGCGCAGCTCCTCCGCGATAAATTTCATGAAATTCTCCACGTACTCGGGCTTACCCCTGAAATTCTTGCGAAGCTCAGGATTCTGTGTCGCCACACCCACAGGACAGGTGTCCAGGTTGCAGACTCTCATCATGACACATCCCATCGTTACCAGAGGAGCGGTTGCAAAGCCGAATTCCTCTGCGCCGAGGATAGCAGCGATTGCCACATCACGACCGCTCATGAGCTTGCCGTCTGTCTCAATGCGAACCTTATTACGCAGCCCGTTCATAATCAGGGTCTGATGCGTCTCGGCAAGGCCCAGTTCCCAGGGAAGTCCTGCATTGTGAATGGAGTTTCTCGGTGCAGCACCGGTTCCTCCGTCATAGCCGGACACCAGAATAACCTGCGCACCGGCCTTGGCAACACCTGCTGCAACCGTACCGACACCGGCCTCGGACACCAGCTTCACGGAGATACGTGCATCCATATTGGCATTCTTTAAGTCATAAATCAGCTGTGCCAAATCTTCAATAGAATAAATATCGTGATGAGGAGGCGGGGAAATCAGGGATACACCGGGTGTCGAATGGCGTGTCTTTGCAATCCAGGGATAAACCTTTCCTCCCGGCAGATGTCCTCCTTCACCGGGCTTTGCCCCCTGTGCCATCTTAATCTGAATTTCCTTTGCACTGACAAGATAACGACTTGTAACACCAAAACGTCCGCTTGCCACCTGCTTGATGGCAGAGCAGCGGTTCAGGCCGTCCGGTCCCACCGTCAGCCTCTCCAAATCCTCGCCGCCCTCACCGGAGTTGCTCTTTCCGTGAAGTCTGTTCATGGCGATTGCCATGGTCTCATGAGCCTCCTTGGAAATGGAACCGTAGGACATGGCTCCCGTCTTGAATCTGGTAACAATGGACTCTACCGGTTCCACCTCCTCCAAAGGCACTCCCTTCTTAGGATAATTGAAATCCATCAGTCCCCGGAGGTTTTTGACAGAGGTTTCATCATTCACCATGGCAGTATACTGCTTGAACATCTGGTAGTCGCCGCGTCTGGTAGATTCCTGGAGCATATGAATCGTGGCGGGATTGTAGAGATGCTCGTCTCCGCCGCTTCTCATCTTGTGGTGTCCCGGACTGTCGAGCGTCAAATCGTTCCCAAGTCCCAGAGGATCAAAGGCCATGGAATGCAGCCGGTCTACCTGCCTCTCAATATCCTTTAAGGTGATACCGCCAACACGGCACACTGTATTGCTGAAATATTTGCTGATAACATCCTTATCGATACCGATTGCCTCAAAAATCTGTGACCCCTGGTAGGACTGAATGGTGCTGATACCCATCTTGGAGGCTATCTTGACAATACCGTGCAAAACGGCATGATTGTAGTCATTCACTGCCGCATAATAGTCCTTATCCAGCATGTGGTTGTCAATCAGTTCTTTGATGGACTCCTGCGCCAGATAAGGGTTGATTGCGCAGGCTCCGTATCCTAACAGAGTTGCAAAATGATGCACCTCTCTCGGCTCACCGGATTCCAGAATCAGCGCTACTCTGGTTCTCTTCTTGGTGCGCACCAGATACTGGTTCAATGCAGATACCGCCAGCAGAGAGGGGATTGGCACATGGTTCTCGTCCACGCCTCTGTCGGAAAGTATCAGGATATTAACGCCGTCCCTGTAGGCCCTGTCCACCTCCACGAACAATCTGTCAATGGCACGCTCCAGACTGGTGTTCTTATAATAGGTAATGGGAACTACCTCCACCTTGAAGCCCTCTGCCTTCATGTTCTTGATTTTCAGTACATCCGTATTGGTCAGGATGGGATTGTTAACCCGAAGTACATTACAGTTCTTGGGCGTCTCCTGCAGAATATTTCCCTCCGTACCGATGTAAACAGTCGTAGAGGTGACAATTTCCTCGCGGATAGCATCAATCGGCGGATTGGTAACCTGTGCAAACAGCTGCTTGAAATAATGGAACAGAGGATGGTAGGTCTTGCTGAGTACGGGAATCGGCGTGTCTACACCCATAGCCGCAATTGCCTCTCCACCGTTCTTTGCCATGGGAAGGATGCTCTGCTTCAATTCATCATAGGTGTAGCCGAAGGCCTTCTGCATCCTCTGACGCTCCTCATAGCTGTACTCCGGCACACGCTGGTTCGGAATCGTCAAATCCTTCAGGAAAACAAGATTACTGTCCAGCCACTCGCCGTAGGGTTGTCTGGAAGCGTATCTCTCCTTCAGTTCCTCATCATCAATCACCTTGCCCTGCACAGTATCCACCAGCAGCATCTTGCCGGGACGCAGTCTCTCCTTCACCTTGATTTTTGTAGGATCGATATCCAGAACCCCTACCTCGGAGGAGAGAATCAGGGTATCATCTTCAGTAATCATATAACGGGAAGGACGAAGTCCGTTTCTGTCAAGCACTGCACCCATAATGTCTCCGTCAGAGAACAGAATGGAAGCAGGACCGTCCCAAGGCTCCATCATGGTTGCATAATACTGGTAAAAATCCCGCTTGGTCTGGGACATTGCCTTGTCATTGGCCCAGGGCTCGGGAATGGCAATCATCACCGCTAAGGGCAGCTCCATACCGCTCATCACCAGAAATTCCAGCGTATTGTCAAGCATTGCGGAGTCGGAGCCTGTCTTGCTGATTGCAGGAAGCACCTTGTGCATCTGACCCTTCAGATACTCGGACTCCATGTTCTCCTCACGCGCCAGCATCTTATCGGCATTGCCGCGGATTGTATTAATCTCACCGTTGTGTACCATAAGACGATTAGGATGCGCTCTCTCCCAGCTGGGATTTGTGTTGGTGGAAAAGCGGGAATGCACCATAGCAATCGCAGACTCAAAATCCGCACTCTGCAAATCCGCATAGAAGGTTCTCAGCTGTCCCACAAGAAACATGCCCTTATAGACAATGGTACGGCTGGAGAAGGATACTACATAGGTATCCTCCGTAGACTGCTCAAAAAGCCGTCTCGCAATATAAAGCTTGCGGTCAAAGGGAAGACCCTTTTCCACCCCTGCAGGCTTTTTCACAAAACCCTGCATAATGTGCGGCATACACTCCACCGCCTTATGTCCCAGCACATTGGGGAAGGTGGGCACCTCACGCCAGCCAAGGAACTCCAGACCTTCTTTCTCCACAATAATTTCGAACATCTTCTTCGCCTGGTTGCGTCGAAGTTCCTCCTGAGGGAAGAAGAACATTCCTACGCCGTACTCTCTCTCTTTTCCGATTTCAATGCCCAGAGGTTTCGTCACTCTGGCAAAAAATTTATGAGGAATCTGAGTCAGAATGCCGACGCCGTCACCGGTCTTCCCTTCTGCATCCTTACCGGCTCTGTGCTCCAGATTTTCAACAATTTTCAACGCATTCTCCACGGTGGCGCGGCTCTTCCTGCCATTAATATTCACGCATGCACCGATACCGCAGTTATCATGCTCAAACTCTTCTCTGTAGAGAGGTGCCTGTGGAACATCCTTCTTCACATCAAACATATCCTTACTCCTTCCGTATAATCCGTATCATAAAAGTGTGCTTCATAGCGCACCAAAAAGGACGCAATGAGCCTTTTAAGCGCCTCATTGCGTCCTTGTTTTGTACTATACACCATTTATTCCTATTTGTAAATAACTACTTTTTGGTAAATTGTCTGATTATTTGACTATTTAGAATTTATGTTGGAATATTCAAACTATTTGCATAAATTATCTCCGGTACAGTCTTTCCTTCACCCAGTGATATACCCCGGAAAAAGCCTTATTTTCCGCCATTGCACGGCGCAGAGGCGCCAAAGTAAGGGCCATAATGGTTTTATATCGTAAAAGCTCTCCCTTCGACATGTATTTTCCGGTAATCGCTCTGTGCTCCTCTCTGTCACGCCGCCTGTTTTCCCTGCTCTCGGAATAGCCGCCGCCCTCGTAAGAAGCAACCGGAAAGTCCAAATAAACCATCCTTGCCCCTGCCTCGTAAAAGCACCACAGGAAATGGTCATAGTCTGCCCGAATCCTGTATTGCAGATGATAGGGCTTCTCCCGGCACAGGTCTGCACTGTAGAAACAGGACTGGTGGCAGGGAATATTCCGATAACAGGTAAAGCCTGTAATTTCGGGCGCTGCCGCAATTACCACACCATTCTTCTCCCCAAGCGTATCCCCATAGAGAATCATCCGTGTAGCCCGTTCCCCGTCAATCCGGGCGGCCGTCCTCTCCAGCACCTTATCATCTGCGAGCAAATCACCACAATTCAAAAACAGGATGAATTCTCCGTTTGTATGGGAAACCGCCTGGTTCATAGCGTCATAAATACTTTTATCAGGCTCGTCAAAAAAGTGCACACGGCTCACGGCAGAGCTGCCGAATTCTGTCTCAGCCCGCCCATCCGCCGTATTCTTCCACATATCAGTCGAGCCATCTCTGCTCCCGCCATCTTTCATGATAACCTCATAGTCCATAAAGGTCTGACGGAAAATGCTCTCCAACGTATTTTTCAGTTTTTCGCCCGGATTCAGCGATACGACGATAATAGAGAATTTCATGCTGCTCTGTCTTCCTATAAAATCTTTTTCTCTCTGTTCATCAGGAACAGACCGCCTGCTGCAATGCACAGGAATATAATGCATACAGGCCAGCACATAAAACCGGACACCGCCAGCATCGTATAGCTCAGACAATACACCAGTATATTTGCAAGCATGTGAATTGCCACAGGTACCTTAAAGTCTCCGAAATACTCATAGGCATATGCAATGATACAGCCAATCAGAAAGGCATAAATTCCCTGAACCGCATTCATATGATACATACCGAAAATCATGGCTGACAGGAATATGGACATCTTCACCGTCATGCTTCTTCTCAGGCAGTTGTAAATAACGCCTCTGAACAGCACCTCCTCCGCGATCGGAGTCACAATGCCATAGCACAAAAGTCCCATAAAGAGGCTGGCGGAATACTGCTCCTCTGCCACCGACTGATAGGCTTCGGAAAGGCTTATGATACCTGACAGGCTCATGAGCAGATTCAGACCGATAACCGCACCCACGCATGCTGCCACTAAGGCTATATAGGACAACACAGAGTCACCCTTGATATGCAGCAGCTTCATGCTTTCATTTGCCCTGCTGATTGTCCGTTTTGCGATATTTTTGATAGCTATCGTACCCGCTATAAATCCGATTATCTGCATGATGGTTCCCGCATTTCCCGTCAGTGCAACCAGATTTCCTGCTTCATCATGAACAAACAGGAAGGACCCCACCGGGAAGGTATCTCCCAATGTCTGAAGCATCAGCCCCACAAGATTGACCGCCAGATTTTTCACAAAAATAAACAACAGCAGGGGAAGAAACAGCTGCCAGATTCTCTGGGCAGGCGTCAGCTTCTGGGGACCTTCCGTTCCGCGAAGCAGGAATTTCTGTAATTCCTCCACAGAACGGACAATATAATCTGCCCTGGCTGCCTTCAGCTCCTCCATACTGCCGTAACCGTAGGTGACACCCACGCTCTCCACTCCGGCCTTCTTTGCTCCATCCACATCATAGCTCCGGTCGCCAATCATGTATACCTGGTTTCTGTCTACAGGATTATCGCCGAACAGCTGTCTCAGTGCCTCTTCTACTACCTCATCCTTGTTCACACGGGTGCCGTCCAGCTCACTTCCCACGATTACCTGAAAATACCTGGCAATATTGAAATGCTGCAGAATCCTCTCCACATAGACCTGCGGCTTGCTGGAGGCTACCGCCAGATGAAGACCCTTGGAATTCAGAGCAATCAGCATCGGAACGATGCCATCATAGAGCTTATTCTCGAAAATGCCCGTATCTGCAAAACGCTCACGATACTTTTCTACAGCAGCTTCTGCCTGCTCCTCAGTCAAATGGTAGTAATTCATAAAGCTGTACTTTAAAGGCGGACCGATAAAGGGCTCCAGTTTGTCCAAATCCGGCTCTTCAATGCCCAGAGATGCCAGAGCATACTGCACACAGGTGCAGATACCCACCTTGGGGTCTGTCAATGTTCCATCCAAATCAAACAGTAAGTATTGCTTCATCCTAAAAACTCCTTATCTTGTCGCTGCCGTCGTCAACAGTATTTTCGATTTTGATGATTCTCACATCATAGCCCACCGCGTCATTCACCTGCACATGAGCCACAGCCCCCTCTTTTTTCCCCAACAGAGCCTTCCCCAAAGGACTTTCATTGCTGATTAAATTCTCCAGAGAATTACCCCGCACCGTGGTGACAATCTTATAGGTTTCCACCGAACCGTCATCTGTAAATTCAACCGTCACCGTATTGTTAATACCTACCTCGTCCTCAGCTGAGTCCTCGGAAATCACCTTTGCCGTCTTAATCATCCTTTCCAGATAACGGATACGGCTCTCATTCTGATTCTTATATTTTTTTGCGGCATGATATTCAAAATTTTCACTCAAGTCTCCGTGTGCCCTGGTTTCCTTCACATCCTCCAGCGCCTTGGGCCGCACCACCAGCTTGCGGTACTCAATCTCCTCTTCCATCTTTTTGATGTCACTGGGTGTTAATTCGTCATACATAGCTCTTCCTCACATATTCATTCCACTCGCAACCCACGCTATATTTCACTTGCAAACCCACGCTTCGCGCTCCCTCGTCTGCTTCGCAGACAGTTTGCTCACTATAACCTGATTCCGTATACCACAGCTACCCCCAGAATAATCTGGATAATGGCAAAGCGGAACACCGTCTGGGTATTGGACCAGCCCCACACCTTCCGCACATGGTCATGAAGCGGGGTTCTGGTATTCTTTAATATCCTGATTTTCAAAAAACGCAGCAGAGCCACCTTGATAAGCCCCAGACCTCCATCCAGGATCAGCACAAGAGCAACCGGGATATACAACAGGGGGCAGCCTGTCTTTAAAATGGCAATACTGATAAAAAGCCCCATGGAACGGGAACCTGCATCTCCCATCATCAGTTTACTGGGCGTTGCATTGTACCACAGATACCCCAGAATGCAGACTGCAAAGAGCAAAATCAGGAAAGAAAAATCTTCTGCTCTCTGAAGCACTATATCCACCAGATAAATTGTCATGATAGAGATAATGGTAAGGGTTCCGGAGAGCCCGTCCACTCCGTCGGAACAGTTCGTCACATTGACCGAGGTCCAGACCAGAATAACAATCAGTATGGCAAAAAGCACCGGTGGAATCGTCAGGCTCATATGGAAAAAGGCAAGCTCTATCGTGTTGGAATTATACTTTAAGAAGGTCATAGCCACCAGGGCAGCCACACACAAATCCAGAAAGCCCTTCTTGTATTCCCCCCACGGCGTTTTGGAAGCATCATCGAGGAAACCCGTCATCATGCAGATAACAATCAGAATCAGATAAATCAAAATTTCTGCATTAACGGGCACAAATAAAAGGGCCGCCGCCACAAACGCCAGGACAAAGATAATACCGGCACCTCTTGGCTTTCCGGCAGAAAGCTTTCCATCATGAGCAAATTCCCGCCCCGCATCCTTCGGCAGGAATTCCTGCAGCCTGGCAGTTGCAATCACTGTTGCCGCAAAGGCAAAAATAATACCTGCAAGAGCCAGCAGGGAATCATAAGTATCCGATATGAAAAAATGTAACATAAGGCCTCTCCCATTTTTAATATAGATAGTACAAGCATACCACAAAAAGTCTTCAGATGCAAACAGGATAGCGGACAAAGTCAGAAAAAGAGGACTGCCGAAGCAGCCCCCTTCTAAAAGTCTGTATTTATCTTCCATTAAGGAAGCATATCTGTGCCGGGGAAGTACTGATCCCACTTTGCAGCACGCTCATCCATAATTGCCTGACCGCCTGCATTCAGATAATCTGCCATCAGCTCATCCCAAACCTTATCGAAATCAGCCTCAGCTGCGATTACCGCATTGTCGTAAACCTGGTCGCGCTTAGCGCTCAGAGTATCACCGACACCGGCTTCTGCCTCAATAGCACCAACGTTTACATTCTTTGCGGGAACGGCATCCGTCTGCGCAATTCTGTCTGCCTCCTGTACCAGCTCAGGATCAATTTCTGCATAACCATATGCCTTGGAAAGGCTGGTCAGCTCATCAGTAGTCAGATGCAGACCATTACAGGTAATGGTGTAGTCAATGTTCATACCGGAGTTCTGGATTGCATCACCGGTTGCAGCAACTGTCTGGATTGCTCCGCTCTCCAGTACATTATGGGTCACACCCTCGTCACCAATCTGCAGATACTGGATATGCTCAGGCTCGCTGATCCAGTCAAGGTACAGCAGGGAAGCCAGAGGCTCATCATTGGTGTTAGGGAAGAAAATCTTACGGTCGCCGGCAGTGCTGGACACATACTTGGTATGGGTTCCCTTTGAATCCTCGAAAGGATCAATTGCCACAAACTTTGCATCCTCGCCTACATTTCTCTGAAGGTTTGCATTAATGCTGTCCTCACCATTACGGAAAGGATAATCCCAGTTATGGGTGAAAGCACCAACATAGCCTGCCTTCATGTTGTCATCCTCAGTGGTATCACCACTGCCATACAGAGCGAAGTTATCCCACATAAGTCCTGCATTATACCACTTATTCAGCAGTCTCACTGCTTCCTTGGTTCCGTTCTGGGTCAGCTTTCTGTCATCAAAGCCATTTACATAGTACTCCTTGTCGGAGATACCGGGGTCGATAAAGGACTCAATCAGAGTTGCTGTTCTCCAGCCCACATCATAGCTTACAGAATAGGGAACCATCTTGCTTGCATCAGAGCCAAGCAGAAGGTCTGCATTGTCTCTGAAGGCAATCAGCATATCCTCAAACTCCTGAGTTGTGGTAGGTGCCTTCAGATTCAGCTTATCCAGCCAGTCCTGACGAACAAAGGTATTGATACGGTTGCTGGTAGCCAGTTTTCCTTCAATTGCCCACAGGGTACCGTCTACAGGATCCTTATCCCAGTACATATTGGTCTCGCCCAGCCAGTTCCAGAGATTGGAAAGATCATCCTTATAGTCCTCTACATAACTGCTCAGGTCAAGGACACCGCCCATGTCAGCATAGGTCTGAATAGTGGGATAGCTGTAGGTTACACAGATATCCGGAGCCGTACCTGCAGCAAGCAGATTGTTAATCTCATCTACCTCGGTCCAACGGGGAACCTTTACAAACTCAACCTCTACGTTGTGGTCCTCCAGCATACCCTTCTTGATATATTCGGTATACATATTGTTTGTGGGATCAGAACCGCCGTCATTTCCGCGGTCATAAACCTCAACCGTAATGTGTCTCGTCTCAGCAAATTTGCCATCCACCAATTCGCTGGTAGAAGCGGGCTGTTCCTCAGAAGAGGAAGCAGTCTGAGATGAGCTTTCTACAGAACCTGCACTTGCAGCAGATGACTGTCCGTCCTCTGAACTGCCGCATGCTGCCATGGACATTACCATAGTGCCTGCCAGTAAGATGGATAATACTTTCTTCTTCATCTTTCATTTACCTCCCATTATACATTTTGTATTGTATATTTTTGAATGAACGAACCGGCCCTCGGGGCCAATCCGATTATTCCTTTACCGCACCCAGAGTTACACCGTGAATGAAATACTTTTGTAACCAGGGGTAGATGCACAGGATGGGAATTGTCGAGAACATGACAATTGCAGCCTTTAAGGATGCGGAAAGTCCCGGTGTTGAGAAGCCCTCCTGTGTTGCAACCTCTACGGAGTTGATGTTATTCAGAATATTGTACAAAAGCAGCTGTAACGGATAATACTCCGATTTTTTCACATACATCAGCGCGTCCGAATAACCGTTCCAACGGCCTACCGCATAGAACAGAGCCAAGGTCGCCATAACCGGCTTGGACAACGGCACATAAATCTTCATCAGAATCTGGAAGAAGGTAGCGCCGTCTATCTCCGCAGATTCTCTTAAGCTGTCCGGTATACCGTAAAAGAAGCTTCGCATGATAATCATATTGTAAACGCTCAGACAGCTGGGGATGATAAGTACCAGCGGATTATCCAGAAAACCGAGATTCTTCATCAGCAGGTAATTGGGAATCGTTCCTGCATTGAAGAACATGGTAATCGTGATAAATACATTGATTACGCCCCGCCCCTTCAGCTTGTCAAAAATCAGAGGATAAGCACACAGGATAGTCATTGTCAGGGAAACCAACGTACAAATAACTGTCAAAAACACCGTCCAGAAAAAAGCTCTGATGTATTTTGGATCCTTTAAAACCGTCGCATAGGCATCCAGATTAAAGCCCTTGGGCCAGAGAGAAACCTCATTTCTCACAAGGTACTCTGTGGAGCTTAAGGATTTTGCCAGCAGATTCAGCATGGGCACCAGGCACATAATGCTTACCAGCACACAGATAATAACAAAAACCCAATCGCCGATTTTGTCAGAGGTTGATTTTACTTTCATTACCATATCCCCCTTTCTCCAAGCCTTCTGGACAGCCAGTTAGCCATCAGCAGGAAGAATACGCCGACAACCGACTGGAACAGACCAACCGCAGTTGTCAGTGAGAACTGCAGTCCCTTGATACCGGTTCGGTATACGTAGGTGGAAATAACGTCTGCCACCTTCATAACCAGATTATTCTGGAATGCAAACGGTCTGTCAAAACCGCTTCCCAGGATATTGCCCAGATTCATAATCAAGAGTACAACAATGGTAGGCTTGATGCCCGGAAGAGTGATATGCCACATTTTGCGGAAGCGTCCTGCACCGTCCACAGCGGCGGCCTCATAAAGCTCCGGATTGATGCCGGCAATTGCCGCCAGATAAACGATGGAGCCCCATCCGAAGTTCTGCCATACACCGACTCCTATGTAAGTGGCAATCCAGTGGGATGCATCATTCAGGAAAGGAATTGACTGACCGCCAAGGCTCTCAATCAGCATATTTACCAGTCCTTCGTGAGGTGCAAACAGCTGCAGTGCCAGGCTGTAAATAATGACCCAGGAAAGGAAGTGCGGCATGTAAGCAATTGTCTGCACTACCTTTTTAAACCGTTTGAAACACAACTCATTTAAAATCAGTGCAAAGATAATCGGCGCCGGGAAGCCCACCAGCAAATCCAACAAATTCAGCGTTATTGTATTTCTTAACGCCAGCAGGAAATCCTTGCTCTTAAACGCCTTGATAAAATACTCAAATCCGTGATTCGCCGCCAGCGGCAGTTTCCAGATGCTCTCCACGATGCTGTACTTCTTAAAGGCAATCTGTATGTATACCATGGGAACATATTTAAAAATCAACAGATAAAGCAACGGAAGCGCCAATAAAGCATATAGCTGCCAGTAACGCTTCATATACACGCCAAAACTGGTTTTGTTCTGCGGAACAACTTGTTTTTTGTTTTTCACAGTTTATCCCTCCCAATACGAAATTTTTTCACTCCCCTGTTGTTAAATTTATTATAGCACGGTGCTCTTCAAATGCTTATCAAAAATTGCTAATCATTGCTTCACATATTGCTGTTTTTTATTCAAATTTTATTTTTTCTTCAACATATTGCTATTTAATTTTTCTTGTGCTATTATCTTTTGTAGATATTTTGTCGCATTTTAACTAATTCAAAGCTGTTTTATTGGTCGTTTTGCCATGTGCACTTTTTGCTGTCTCAGCAATTTTTGCGTGCCAGCATCTTGCGGCCGATTCTGAAAGGAGTCATGAACGCATGGACAGTCTTGGTCTGTACTCACTGGACGAGGAAATCCTCGATAAATATAAGCAGCAGCAGACGGAGCTTCACTACACGCGGACCGTGGAGGGAAACTCGGAATCCGTCGGCTATCTGCCCGGTTCCTCCGTCCGTTTCTGGCTCAACGACGAGCCCTCGGAATACGCCGTACACTGGCATCCTGCCATCGAAATGGTGATTCCTCTGGAAAATAAATATACCGTCATAGTAGGGCAGGAAACCTATGAACTGACCCCCGGCGATATTTTCGTCATCCCCGGCGGCGAGCTGCATCACCTGATTGCTCCTCCTTCCGGCCGACGCCTTATCTATCTGTTTGAATTCAATCTTTTGTCCCGGATAAGAGGCTTCTCCTTCCTGACCTCATATCTGTCGCAGCCGGTTCTGATAAACCGCAATACCTGCCGGCCTATTTTTACCGAAGAGGCAGATATCATCTCTCAGCTGTGCAGAGACTATTTTCAGAACGACAGCCTTCGGGAAATGATGATTTACTCGAAGCTGTTAGCCTTCTTCGTAAACTATGTGCGATACCGGGTATCCCTGGAGGAGGACAATGCCTACACTCTTTCCACCGAAAACCGTCAGAAGGACTTGATGGATAAATTCAATACTGTCTTTGATTACCTGGATGAACATTTTGCCGAGGATCTGACGCTGGAGAAGGTTGCCGATGTTGCGGGCTTTTCCAAGTTCCATTTCTCCAGATTGTTCAAACAATGCTCCGGCTATAATTTTTATGACTATCTCTGCTATAAAAGAATCAAATCAGCGGAAATGCTGCTGCTAAAGCCCGGCATTTCCATCACGGAGGTAGCCCTGCAGTCCGGCTTCTCCAGTCTGTCCACCTTTAACCGAACCTTCAAGAAAACGAAGGGCTGCACACCTTCCGAATACCGCAGTCTCTACAGCTCCCAGCTCCACGCAGTCATGTAACAGCTTCCGTACATATCCGATAAAGAATGTGCCCGCCGGGTGCATTCTTGATAAAAAGCCTCCGGTGCAAAACACACCGAAGGCTTTTTTCATTATCCTCTGCCAAACTGTATGTACTCAAAATCAAAGCTGCTGCCCGGCAGGAAAATCAGTTCTATCTTACCTTTTCCCGTCAGTTTCTCTATCCTGAAGGTCTGTTCCGACGTCTCCTGCTTTCCCGTCCCCGCAAATTCCACAATGCGGTTCACCGTTTCGCCGCTCTCATCCGTAAAATGAATATGAATGGTATTCACGGCAAGAGGCGTCCGCCCCATAATTGTCACCTCATCCGCACCCCTGCTGCCGAAATCCATATCACCGTACTCCAGCGTCACATTGTTTCCAATCTCACGGACAGCGTTTCCGTCTATGCGGAAGCTGTCACCGTAAACCCGGTCTGCATCCTTTCCGGTCAGGCGTTCAAAGGCCTTCTCCGGCTTTCGGAAGGAAAATCCCTTCAGATGCACCTTGGCATGCATCACAAATCCGATGGTGACAACGCCTTTGATCCGTTCGGAAAGCCTGTAGGTTTCTTCCTGATACACATTCCAGCGGGAGGGCTTCTGATAATGCAGCGTATCAATACATCTGCTGCCCTCTGCAAAAGGCTCACCCAGCCATACATCAATGAGGTAGTCCTCATCGGACAGGGCAAAAACGGGCAGCGTCACTTCGTCAGAACCGAAGTCTCCAAAATCAATATTTTCATATACCACACCGCTCCTGCCGTCCCTTGCGGTGGCGATTCCCTTCTCGTTTCCGTTGGTAACTTCCCCGATTGTCCTTGTAAACAGGCCGGCAGACACAAACTCATAGGGATTCAGGAATGCCTGTCCCAGCCCCTCTGCCTCGCACTCCAACTGTGAAATTACTCTCACATGTCCGCCTTGCCCTGCCATACAGCGGATGTAGAATTTTCCGTCCCCAATAGCGGTAATAAGAGCTTTTTCCGATCCATCTTCGGTTCTTAACGGTTGCACCTTTGCAAATCCTACATCAATTCCGCCGGCGTTTACCGCTTTCCACACAAGCTCCCTGTCGGTAGTATCCGCAGGATACAGCTTTGCCTCCACCAAAAGCTCACGTTTATCGGAACCGAATTTCAGCCCCTTGGGAGCAGTAAGCTCCAGCTTTCGGATTGGCACCCTGTCAGGAAACGCAGCCGGAAAGCAGGTACAATCTTCCATATACTGCTGTTTTCCGTCACAGTACTTTTCTCCCTGCGGGTGATAGCAGCCGGTTTCCGCTTTCAGGCTGCAGCCTGTGCCGCTCTCCGGGTTTTCCGACCGCAGGGTAAGGCTTGCACTCTCCAGCCCCTTCCCCGAAAGTGTCAGCGTGATTTCTCCCTCCTGTCCGGTACTGCCTGCCACTACCAGCAATTTTCCCGAGAAAAGCTTCCTCACAGTCGTCTTATAGCTGTCGTAATCCGTACTGTCGCCGTTGTCCATACCCAGAATACGGCCCGGACCGGAAATCACAGCCTTCACATAATCAGCCGCGTTCTCCACCGGATTCCCGTTTTCATCTCTTGTCTCCACTGTCACAAAGCACATATCCTCGCCGTCAGCCCGAAGCAGTGTCTTGTCTGCGGTCAGGACAATTTTCCTGCTGTCTCCGAAGGAAGAATGGCTGTCTCTGGCAATTTCCCTGCCCTCTTTGTCGTAAGCCACCGCAGTAATGGTTCCCGGCTCGTAAGCAACCTTCCAGTCCGCCACCAGCTTCAAGCCGTGCTCGTGATCAATCTCCTGCCTTCCCTGAGAGATACCGTTTACAAACAGCTCCACGGCCGTGCCGTTGGTGCAGGCTCTCACGTCAATCAGCTGCCCGGGATTAAAATCCCAGTAAGGGAAAAGATGCACCATGGGAGTCTCCGCCGCATCCGTCCACTCCGCCTGAAAAGCGTAGTAGGAATCCTTGGGGAAGCCCGCCGTATCAATCTGCCCAAAATAGCTGTTTTTAGTGTGATAGGGCGTGGGCTCGCCAATATAATCAAAGCCGCTCCAGACAAACTGTCCGAAAATATATTCCGCATCTCTGTCATCGGAAATGCACTTATCCCAGCTTCTTGCCCCCCAGCTTGTGGTGGCATTTCCCAGTGCGGAACACTGTTCATCCTCATCGGAAAGCACGGGCTGCTCCAGCGGGAAACGATAGATGCCGCGGCTCTGCACCAGGGAGGCAGTTTCACTGCCGTACATTACCCAGTCAGGGTGTTCCTTATGGTGAGCCTCGTAATATTTTTCCCCATAATTGTACCCGGCTATTTTCACGATATCGGCGCACTTTCTGGCATTTTCCCATGGCATGTAGTTGGAGCCTATGGTAATCAGCGCATTTTCCTTCGGGTCGTGCTCTCTGACGCAGCGTATCAGTTCTCTTGTAATCTCCTGACCGTGCCCGTCAACATGCGTGTCGTAAATTTCATTTCCGATGGACCAGAGAAGCAGACTGGGATGATTTCTGTCCCGGCGAATCCAG
Source organism: Acetatifactor sp. (assembly GCA_051877795.1). Lineage (GTDB taxonomy): Bacteria > Bacillota > Clostridia > Lachnospirales > Lachnospiraceae > Acetatifactor. Next base: position 41,765 of record JBJEJG010000044.1, on the reverse strand, counting down.
CTCCTCACGTCCTTTTCGTGCCAATCCCCGAAAAAGCGCCCATAGTCATATGCCGTCTTCGTTCTCTCCCACATGTCAAAGGCCTCGTCCACTACCAAAAAGCCCATTCTGTCCGCCAGTTCCATAACCTCTGCCGCAGGCATATTATGGCTGGTACGAATGGCATTGCAGCCCATCTCTTTTAAAATTTTCAGCTTTCTCTCCATGGCAGGCACATGGAAGGCCGCGCCCAGACACCCTAAATCATGATGCTCACACATGCCGTGTACCTTCACATGGCGTCCGTTGAGGAAAAAGCCCTTATCTGTGGTAAACGTAAGGGTGCGGAAGCCCACCGTCACATCCTGCCTGTCGATTGCATCCTCTCGTCCCGTCCTGCAAAGCTCCACACTGAGGCGGTAGCACTGAGGCTTTTCAATATCCCAGAGCGCCGGGTTCGGAATCAGCGCGGAAATACGTGCCACAGCCGACGGCATCACTGTTCCCAACTCCTGTATCAATGTCCCGTCCTTCCACAAACGATAACGGCAGCAGATGCTTTCATCCACCTTACCGGCCACCTCCGTCTCTGCCTCCAGCAGGAAGCCTCCCTCGCAGTCCGAGGTATGTACATAGGTGCCGTCCAGCGGCAGATATACCGCAGGGCAGACCTTCAGCCAGACCTTACGATAAATTCCCGCTCCGGAATACCATCGGCTGTTGGGAGCCTGAAACCGCACCTGCACCATTACCTGATTACGCCCCTGATGCAGAGCGTGGGTGATGTCCATGTCAAAGGCAGAATAGCCGTACTTCCAGTCTCCGATCCGAATGCCGTTCACATACACCGTGGAATCCATGTACACGCCGTCAAACCGTAAGATGACTCTTTCTCCTCTTCCGATACGCGCAAATACTCTCTCCCCACCGTCTTCCTTTCGGGCTCTTACCCCAAGGGTTCCGCCGAGGTCGCCGATTTCTCCCGTCTCCAGCTCAAATTCCTTCCGATACCAGCCACAGCCGTCCCGGTACAGATTCTCCGTATCATAAATCAGCCAGTCATGAGGCAGCTCCACCGGCGCAAAACGCGCTTTTGCACTCTCTGCCTCTGCCATAGTGGCCGTAAGCTCCGTTCTTAAGAATCCCCACCCTGCACTGAAAGCCTGTAAGTTTCCGTCCATATTTACCCCCATCTCCGCGCCTGCGCGCTTTCTCAATAAATTGTTCTTCCCTTCTCGTCCGCAATCCCGCTTTTTCTGTAAAAATACGAGTTGACCTGGTCGCGCCATTCCTTTGCATTGTACAGCTGTCTCTCGAACCGCTCCCGCACATTCTCCCAGGCTTCTCTGGCGATTTTGTCCTTCAGCCCCAGCCAGAGAGACATCATTTCCTCCACCTCTTCCACTCCTTCAAAATGAGTGTCGTAAATATGCTGTATCAGCGTTTTTCCGCTCTTTAACCGATAGGTATACGGCACATGATGAAAGAACAGCAGAAGCTCCTCAGGACAGGTTTCCACCGCATCATACATGGAAGCATTGGGCTCAAGATACTGCCCTGCATAGCCTGTTCCCGCATGGCTCCTGTCCACTCCGATTCCCAGATGGTCCGCCCTGTGATAGGTTCCCCATCTGGAGTACTCATACCCATCGACGCTGCAGCCGTAATGCGTGTTCGGCATCACCATCCATCCAATACCCAGAGGGCAGGTATATTTTTCATAGGTGCTTCTGGAGGTCAGAAGAATTCCTTTTACGGCCTCCACCACATCCTCCTCGTTGGAGAGACTTAACCGAATCCATTCCTCCGCAATCTCCTCCGCAGAAAGTGAGGTCACAAAGGCCAGTCTGCCAAAGCCGTAAAAGTTCGCCGCCGCAAGCTCGCTGCCCGTCCAGTTTGCATCATTTCCCGTGTTGCAGACCGCCGCAATTCCAGTGTTGGTGTTCTTAAGCGTTCTGCCGCTGATAATATCTGCCACTGTGTCGGCGCCTTCCTTACAATAGGTATGGAAGTCCAGCACCTCCTTGAACAGCGGAATCAGATAGCACACATCAATCTGGTGTCCCGTATACTCCTGCGCCACCTGCACCTCCAGCATCTGATTGGTTTTCCGCAGGCCGCCCAGCAGCGGAGAAACCGGTTCCCTGATCTGGAAATCCATAGGGCCGTTTTTAATTTGCAGAATTACATTATCGTGGTAATCTCCATCCATGACGATAAAGTTATCATATCCGGCCCGTGCCCTGTCCGTCTTGTAATCCCGCCAGTCCTGAGTACAGTTGTACACAAAACAGCGCCAGATAATGATACCGCCGTAGGGCTTTACCAGATCTGCCAGCATATTTGCTCCGTCTGCCTGAGTTCTGCCGTAGGTGAAGGGACCGGGCCTTCCTTCGGAATCCGCCTTCACCAAGAATCCACCCAGCAGCGGAACCTCGCGGAACACCTCAGCCAGCTTTTCCTTCCACCAGCCCCGCACTCCCTCATCCAGAGGATCGGCGCTGTCAGGCCCGCCAAGCTCCATGGGAGCCGCGAAGTTAAGGCTTAAGTAAAGCTTAATGCCATATCCCGCAAAAAGCTCGGACAGTTCTCTCACCTTTCCCAGATATCTGTCGGTAATCAGCCAGGTAGCCGCATTCTTTACATTTACATTGTTGATGACTACACCATTAATGCCGATACTGGCAGCAAATCTGGCATAGTCCCGGGTGCGCTCATTTACAATGACTTCGTTGTTCTCAAAAAAGAAAGATTCGCCGGAATATCCCCTCTCAATGCTGCCGTCCATATTGTCCCAATGATTATACATCCTGAAAGGATTATCCGGTGCCTCAGACTTTTCCAGTCCGGCAAGCGGCTTTTCCATGGCAATCAGGCGCAGCAGTCCAAAGATGCCGTAGAGCAGTCCATTCTCATCCGCAGCCTCCAGCGTCAGGCCATCTCCCTTTTGGTTCAGACGCCAGCCTTCCTTTTTCAGAGCCGGATTTCTTTTGATGAGAAGACCGCTTTCCGACCGTCTCTCATCTGCAGTCTGTCCTTGTACAGTCCCCTGCCCGGGCGCAACGCCAAGCATAGCCTTTCCCCCTGCCCGAAGCTCTGCAAGACTGTTTTTTACAATTTCCCGCTCTTCGTCAAAGCCGTTCAGTCTGACGCTCTCCAGAAATCTGCCGTTTCCGCAATCCTTTTTTCTGCTATAGTTCAGCCAAAGCTGTGTCCAGGTTTTTTCTTTCATATTGTGTAACCCCCATATGTATTTCTTTCCTTCACTTTAGCATGGCTTACAATTTTATTCTATTTATTCCTTGCTTTCCGGTAGGCAGATATTGCTCCCGCATCTGCGCGGAGGCTGCTTCCACCACCTCACGGAAGCCCTGCGCCGACATTCTTACCGCCCCGTCGCCCCAGATAATCATCTGCTCCAGACCGTCGGAGGTTGCCACCGTCACATGATGTTTTCTGCCAATCTCATGCACTGTCTTTTCGATATACTGGTCTGCTGTTTCCGCCTCCCTGGTATAAACCACATAAATATTGTGATATTTCTGCACAGAGCCGGGATTTCCCTTCACCTTGTAAGCGTCAAACACCAGAATCAGAGTACAGCCCTCATAGCCCTGATAGTTGCAGCAGATGTCCATCAGCTTGTCGCGGGCACTGTCAATATTGACAGCTGCAAGGCTTCGCAAATCCTCCCATGCAAAAATAATGTTATAGCCGTCCACCAGAAGATACTCCTCTTTTCGTTCTGCTGCCCTGGCAGCGGCCTTCCGATTATTCCCGACGTGCGGCCCGTTCTTCAAATCGTCCCCTGTACCGGCTCCGGCTGCACTCCCTCCGCTTTCGGCTGTCTCCGGCTGCACAGCGCTGCCCAGATTCCTTCCGTGATACCGATAAGGCTCGTAATCCTGAACACTCTTTCCGTAAGTTCTCTGAAAGATTTCCTCGATTTCCTCCTGCGTAATATAATCCGATCTGCCGCTTCCGGTCTGGCTGTCACCCGGTATCCCCGGCTTTCCCGCACGATACCCCAAGGCTGCTCCGGCGCTCCGCAATTCTCTTTGCGCCGCAGCTCCCGCCCCGTCATTCACACCGGACGCCGTTTTCTCCTCCGCGTCCACTCCGTACCGGCCGCTTTCCAGATGGGCATACGACCGTACCTGCTCCCAGTCCACCACGAATCCTGCTCCATGTGCACAGAACACCGAAGAAGAAGGATTTTCCAGGTCGCTGTCCGGGTCGTAGCCAATCTCTGCCATGACCTCCTCCGTATTGTGACAGGGCTCATATCCCTTCAGGACACAGGACAGCTTTCCCTGTCCCCTGGTATAAGTATTCACCTCTCTCTGATAATCCTGCATGCAGGCTGCCGGCGCACTTCCCGTAAGAATGCTTGTACAGCCCTCCGTTACGGGATTATCGAAGCTGCCATGGCGCTTCTGAATATCCGACATGGCGCGCCCCAGCTGCTCTGTAGGCAGCTCCAGGCTGAAGGCGTACACCGGCTCCAGCAAAACATTTTCCGCCTGCATCAGTCCATGGCGCAGCGCCCGATAGGTAGCCTGTCTGAAATCGCCGCCCTCCGTATGTTTTAAGTGGGCACGCCCCGTGAGAAGGGTAATTCTGACATCCGTCAGGGGAGAGCCGGTCAGCACACCTACATGAGTTTTCTCCTCCAGATGTGTTAAAATCAGCCGCTGCCAGTTTCTGTCCAGCTCGTCTGTACTGCAGACCGAAGCAAACTGCAGACCGCTTCCCGGCTCTCCCGGCTCCAGGAGAAGATGCACCTCCGCATAATGCCGCAGAGGTTCAAAATGGCCGATGCCCACTACAGGCGCGGCAATGCTCTCCTTATATACGATGCTGCCATCTCCGAACTCCGCTTCCAGCCCAAAGCGTTCCAGCAGCTGCCGCTTCAGGATTTCCGTCTGCACCTCTCCCATAACCTGCACATGAATCTCTTTTGCGGTCTCCCGCCAGACCACGTGAAGCTCCGGTTCTTCCTCCTCCAGCTGGCGCATCTGTCCAAGAACCTTTACCGCATCGCTGCCTTCGGGCAGAATCAGTCGATAAGTCAAAACCGGAACCAACACGGGGAGAGAATTTTCGCTTTCCATGCCCAGTCCCTGCCCCGCAAAGGTTTTCCCCAGTCCGGTGACAGTGCAGATGCCTCCCGCCCCGACTCTGTCAACCGTCTGAAACTGCGCACCTGTGTAAACACGAAGCTGATCTGCCTTTTCCTCCCAGATTTCTTCGGGAGAAGCCGCACTCGACGCATTGCTCACGGGCATCTTGACCCGCAGTACGCCCCCCGTCACCTTCAGGTGGGTCAGGCGGTTTCCCCCTGCATCTCTGGAAATCTTATATACTCTGGCACCGAAATTCTCTCCGTATTCAGGACATTTCGTATATTTGCGAATGCCTGTAAGTAACTCCTCCACTCCCTCCAGGCGCAGGGCAGAGCCAAAAAAGCAGGGAAAAATACGACGCTCCCAGACCGCCTGCGCTACGACATTCTCCGATACGGTTCCCGTCTCAAGATACTCCTCCATCAACGGTTCGCTGCACATGGCAAGACTCTCCGCAAAATCCGGTTCTTTTTCTGCTGTGCTTCCAAATTCCATGCAGTTTTCGTCCAGCCCGGCCCGCAGCTCCGCCAGCAGTCTTTCCTTATCCGCTCCGGGCTGGTCCATCTTATTCACAAACAGAAATGTCGGGATTTTATACTGCGCCAGAAGCTTCCAAAGAGTTTTTGTATGCCCCTGAATGCCGTCAGCTCCGCTCACCACGAGAATACCATAGTCAAGAACCTGCAGTGTCCGCTCCATCTCCGCCGAAAAATCCACATGTCCGGGCGTATCCAACAGCGTGATTTCCATTCCGTCCCAGACAAGCGATGCCTGCTTGGAGAAAATAGTAATTCCTCTTTCCCGCTCCAGGGCAAAATTATCCAGGAAAGCATCTCCATGGTCCACTCTGCCCAGCTTCCGCAGATTCCCGCAGGTGTAGAGAAGCGCCTCCGACAATGTGGTTTTTCCCGCATCAACATGTGCCAAAATGCCCACACAAATCTGCTTATCAAACTGTTTTTCCGTTGTAGCATCCATACTGTAAACCATTCCTTTCCGGCATCAGAATAATCAATTTTCTCGTAGCAAAAAGGCCATGTACAACGGCAGTGTCAAAATTTGTTCCGCCCTTCCTACATTATAGTCCCCCAGCTTGATTGCACTATAAACATGATACTTTTCCGGGTGATGCAAAATAGTTTTTGCGCTCTTTGTGTTTCCGGTAACCGCTTTTACCTCTACAAGAGTACATTCCCCCTTATACCGGATAACAAAGTCCACCTCCATACCGGAATCTTTATGAAAATAGTATAGTTTACGTCCCATCTTCGTAAAAATATCCGCAACCAGATTTTCGAAAACAGCTCCCTTGTATCCAAAAAGATTGCCCTGTAAAATATCGTACTGCGTACCGTCCTCCAGCATACTTACAAACAGACCCATATCACGCATATATACCTTAAACACGTCCTCATCAGCATTTCCCTCCAAGGGAAGTTCGGTGATGGAAAGATTATAGCACCTGGAGATAATTCCTGCATCCTCAATCCACTGCAGACTACCGGCGTATTTTGAAGCGGTAGAACCTTTTTTCACGACAGAATATTGAAACTTTTTATTCTCTTTACTCAACTGCCGCGGAATAGACTGAAAGCACTCTTTGATATGGGCTTTATCTTTTTTCTCCGCATATTTCACCATATCATCTTCATAGGAACGCACAATGTCTCGCTGAATGCGCAGTACCCTATCCATTTGTCTGGTATCTATAAAGGTTTGTACGGCATCCGGCATACCACCGACAACAGCGTATTGCAGAAGCAACTGCTTCATGCGATTATGAAGTGCTTCCGCAACAGGTGTTTCTGTCTCCAAATTCCTTTTCAGCATATCAATTACAGATTCAGAGATGCCATTCGCCCATAAAAATTCCTCAAAGTCCAACGGGTACATATCAATCACTGTCTCAGAACCTACCGGAATAGATTTTGGTTCCTTGCCATATCCTTTGACCCCCAACAGCGAGCCCGTTCCAATTACATCAAATCTGCCGTCAATTCTGAAAAATTTGAGTGCTGTTCTGGCATCAGGGCACTCTTGAATCTCATCCAGCACAAGAACCGTTTCACCCGCTTCAAATACCGCTGCACTTCCAAGCAGTGCAGACAAAAGCATGACAATATTGTCTACTTCCAACGAACCGGAAAAAACAGAAGCATAGTCCGGATTTGCAAAAAAATTCAAATATACAACATGTTTATAGTTCTTTTTTGCAAAGTCCAGCACGGAGAATGTCTTTCCGCACTGTCTACATCCTTTTATAATCAATGGCTTACGATTAACCGAGTTTTTCCAGTCAGTCAGGCTCTGTTCAATTTTTCTCCTGAGCATCGTTCTTCCTCCTTGATTTCCCAACTCTGCTAAAATATAGTATATTTCGGCTTAAAAACTTTTTCAAGGGACTTTTATGGAGATTTCTAAACTTTTTCAAGTGACTTTTCATGATATATTGCAATTTTTCGCATAATTCCATTACTTTATTCTGCATTAATATTGAATAATTCTTGACACTTTCCGAAAATGCCTATATAGTAGTCCGTGAAAAATAATAACCGCTAGGGGAGCACATCGCTGAGATTGAAGCGCATCATGCAGTCGCTTCTAACCCTCACTACTTGAACCGGATAATACCGGCGTAAGGAAGCAGCACAGTAAGGCCGCCGCACATGGAGACTTCGCGTTCCGTCGTACCGCGGCTGACTGTATCCGCCATTGTGCGGAGCCGATGTTGTCCTCCCTGGGAACTGTCAGATTATTTACTGACAGTTCCTTTACCATTTTTTAAGGAGGATTTTTTTATGCAGAACACCAAAACAAAAATCTTAGTGGAAGGCGCCGCAATGGTTGCTCTTGCCACCGTCTTAAGCTTCATCCGGGTATTTAAACTGCCCTGGGGCGGCTCCGTCACCCTGCTCTCCATGCTCCCCATTGTCCTCTTTTCCATCCGCAGAGGTCTAAAGCCGGGATTCATCGTATCCTTTGTATATGCCCTGATTCAGTTCGCGCAAGGCATCATGGACGGGCTTTTCGGCTGGGGACTCACACCCGGTATGCTCATTGCCTGCATTATTCTGGATTACATCGGTGCGTTCACCATTCTGGGAATTGCCGGATTATTCCGAAAGAAAGGATTGCCCGGCTGGATTGGCGGCATCTCTCTTGCTGTCGGCTTACGATTCCTTTTCCACTTTTTCAGCGGCGTTGTCATCTGGCACAGCTTCGGTGAACTGTGGAACGGATTCTCCACCGAAAATACATATCTCTACAGCTTTCTGTACAATGGCTGTTATATGCTGCCGGAGCTTATTTTCACGCTGGTGGGCGCTGTCGCTCTCCTCTCGGCTCCGCAGACAAAACGCTTTCTCATAACCGAAGAGTAAAATCTGTCAGGAGGTTTCTGTCGAAACCTCCTGATTTTCTAATATTCCTCCAAGTGGAAGGAGTAAAGAAGTCTCTCCTTCACCGGCTTTCCCGTCAGCTTTTCCAGGGCTTCCCGATAATAGTCCAGCTGGGTTTCATACCGGTTCCAGAGTTCTTTCATTGAAGAGACAGAATCGGTTTTATAGTCCAGGAGCACAATTCCGTCTTCCTCCTCAAAGAACACATCTATGATACCCTGTATCAAAACGGTTTCCTCTTCCGGAAACTCCTGTCCAAGTCTGCCCGCCGAAATTCCGATGACAAAGGGCTGCTCCCTGTAGAGTCTGCCTTTTTCTTCCGCACATCTCATGCGCCGTGCCAGAGCCGATTCCAGAAAATGCAGAATCTTTCTCTCGTTTACAGCATCAAAGTATTCCTTTGACAGCCGCTTGTTCTCCGCTTCCTCCAGCAGGAAATCATGCAGCACCCGGGACTGCTCCTCCCTGGGGCAAGCCATCAGCCTCCGCAAGTCCAGAAGTTCCATGACTCTGTGATAGGCGTTGCCGCGAACCGTACCGCTGACCTTTTCCTCCTCCCGGCGGAAGGTGGGAATATAGGGCTGTACCTCCTTTTCCTCGAAGATATGGAAGGCAGCTTCATCCTTGTCTGCCATAGCGGCAATTTTCAGTTCAGATACTGTAGTCTTGGTATAAAGGCCTTCCAGATTGACATAGGAATATTCTGCATTCAGCCGTTTCTGCAAAGCCTCCAGCGCCGCCTCATCCCCAAAATGCGCCGTCTGCTCCAGCAGCTGCCTTCTGTCATGCAGCTTTATCTGTTCCTTCCATTCTCCTGCTGCAAGCTCCTCCTCTCCAAGTACTGTTACCTGAATCGAGGTATGCCGCATAATGGGCAGCAGAAAATCAAGATACCCCGCACTTTCCATAAAATCCGGGTACAGCAGATATTCGCTGCCGTTCTCCCTGAGAATCTCCCACTTCTCCTCCGCCTTCTCTAACGTTGCCGTCAAAATCAGCTTTTCTCTGGCTCGGGTCATAGCCACATACAAAACCCGCAATTCCTCCGAGAGACTGTCCTCTTTCAGTTTTCTCGACAGGATATTTCTCCGCAGGGTCTTGTTTTTCACCCGTTTTTCCGGATTCACATAGTCTGTGGCAAGCCCTAAATCCATATCCAGAATCAAGGTCTGGTTTACATCCTGCATGTTAAAGCGCTTACTTAAGCCTGATACAAAGGTAATCGGAAATTCCAGCCCCTTGCTCTTATGAATGCTCATGATACGCACCACATCCGCATTCTCATCCAGAAGCTCCGCCTCACCGTAATCAACATCATATTTCTCCAGCTGTTCCATATAGCGTATAAAATGGAATAAGCCGAAATAGCTTGTCTTCTCAAAATCCGACGCTCTGGTAAACAGCATCTCCACATTGGCGCGACGCTTTCCGCCCGCCGGCAGTGCAGTGACATAGTTCAGATAATCGAAATCCGTCACTATCTTTGTCAAAAGCTCACGCACGGGCATATAGACTGTACATTTCCGGTATTCTTCAATTTGAGCAAGAAAATGAGCGGTCTTTTCCCGCAGGGCAGCCTGATTGCTGTTGTCCGCTGTCCCACAGTCCTTTTCGCTCTCCGCTCCGCTGTCAGCCGATTTTTCATCCGTTTCCACACTGCACGCACCCGACGCAAATTCTGCCGCCGCCTCATATAACGTGCATTTTCTGTCCCGGCTGCGAATCAGCGCTATCTCCTCTTCCGTGAATCCTCCGAATACCGACTTCATCATGCCAAAAAGCGGAATGTCCTGTCTGGGATTATCCAATACCCGCAGCACCTGAAGCAGCTCCTGTACCTCTGTCGCCCCAAAATATCCGGTTTTGGAGGTGATATACACAGGAATACCTTCCTCCTCCAGCACCGCCTTAAATTCCTCATCCCAACCGCTGTTGGTTCGAAGCAAAATTACCATATCCGAATATCTGGCAGGTCGCAATTCTCCGCTCGCCTTGTCCGTCACGGTAAAGTTTGCCCGCAGTTCCTTGATTTTCGCTGCGATAGCCTTCGCTTCCAGCTGCTTTTCTCCCAGTTCCGAATCCTTTGCCGGCTTTTCGACGAGAAGAAGCTCGCTTTCGTTCCCGGTATTTTCCGGGTAAACCGCACCGGGATAGAGTGCCGCCCTGTCATCGTAGGCGATACCGCCCACCTGCTCGCTCATCAGTCTGGAAAACACATCATTTACAGCATCAATCACCTGAACGCGGCTGCGGAAATTTTTCGCCAGATCAATCCTCTGCATCTCCCCGGAATCTGCAGTATAGGTATGATACTTTTCCAGGAAAAGCTCCGGTCTCGCCAGGCGGAACTTGTATATACTCTGCTTGACATCGCCCACCATAAATCTATTGTAGCTGCCGTCATCCTCCCCGGACACAGCCTTCAACAGATATTCCTGCACCAGATTACTGTCCTGATACTCATCAATGAGGATTTCCGCAAAATGTTGGCGGTACTCCAGCGCCACATGACTGGGCCGGATTCTCCCTTCCTCCCTGTCCAGCAGGATATCCAGGGCAAAGTGCTCCATGTCCGAGAAATCAATCACCTTCTTCTCCTGTTTTTTCGCCGCCATTCTCCTGTTGAATTCCAGCACCAGGTCAATCAGCTCCTCCACAGGCTCCCTGCACTCCAGTCCCTGTTTTACAGCCAGTTCCAGAGGTGTTGCAAAGAACCTTTCCGCCACTCCCTGAATGCTCTTCTTCACCTCCGCACGCAGGCCTGCCGCAAGCTCCCGCTTTGCCGCAGACACGCTCTCATCTTTTTTGGGGGAAAGGCGTCCGAAGGTCACTGTCGGAAGCTTCTCAGCATAATCCTTCAGGTTCTCACATTTTATCAGTTTTTCCAGCTGCTCGATTTCGCTATCCACCAGTTCTCCGTACATATAAGGACCGTCCGGTTCCTGACATAAGCCCTGTACCTGTTTCAGCTTCCCGAGCCACCCCCGGGTCATGGCGGCCAGATGCTCCGTCAGATATTTCCCGTAGCTGCTTTCGCAGACCGCCTCCACATCCGCGTCTTCGTAATCATGCTTTCTTTCCTCCAGCCACTCCTCCGGCCACGGGAAACTGTCCGCATAGCGGGAAAGATTCAAGATATGCTGCTCCAACACGCTCTCCCGTCCTCCCGGGCAGAAGTATTCCACGCAATAGCGGAAGGCTTTCTCTCCCGAAGCGTAGGCATCCTCTATCAGTTCCCACAGGACATCCTGCTGCATCAGCTTGATTTCCCCCTCATCCGCAATGCGGAAGGCAGGATCCAGCCCGATTTCATTGAAATGATTCCGAAGCAGGAAAAGACAGAAGCTGTCGATGGTGGTAATCTGGGCATTATGCAGCAGAGTTGCCTGCCGCTGAATATGCTCGGAATCCGGATTTTCCTCCAGTTTTGCCGCAATTCCTGCCGCGATACGCTCCCGCATTTCAGCCGCAGCAGCATTTGTAAAAGTCACAATCAGCAGGCGGTCAATATCCACAGGTCTATCCTCATCACAGACCTTCTTCACAATCCTTTCTACCAGCACCGCTGTTTTTCCGCTGCCTGCTGCCGCAGATACCAGAATATTGCAGCCCTGTAAGTCTATAACCTTTTGCTGTTCCGGGGTAAATTTTACTGCCATGTTTCCTCACCTTGCCTACGGGGCTCCCCTTTCGTTCATTTTTCCGTGTTTTCTGTTTCTTCGCACATTCTTGCCAACACCTCTTCGGAACCCATGTCTTCCAGCTTCCGCTTTTCACAGCCCGGCATAGACGGCTCAAAGCCGCATACCTTTTTGTATGCGCACCAGGTACAGGCTTCCTCGCTTCCCATCTCATAGGGATTTAAGGAGATAGTGCCATCCAGGATCTCCCTGCCGATTCCCACTACCTTTTTTGACACATAATCGGACACTGTTTTCAAATCTTCTCTGCTCAGAACAGAGGAGCGGGCGCTGAAGGAGCCGTCTTTTTTCCTTTCCACGGGAATCACATCGGACTTGTCCCCCATCTCCCCGTCCAGACGTTCCACAATGCCCGGCTCACTGCTCACCACGCCGTTCATCCGAAGCTGCCTTGCAATCTGTTCGTTGATTTCTTCCTCCGTCAATTCCGTCGGCGTTTCCACCGTAGGGTCATCCACATGATAGTATAAAAGTGCCGCCGGAACCACTTCCTTGTCGGGATGCCTCTTCGCTTCCAGTTCCATGGCAGCATTCATATAGACCACCAGCTGCAGCTGCAATCCATAATATAACGCCGCCAAATCAAAGTGTTTGTTGCCGGATTTGTAATCCACCACCTTGACATAGACATGCTCTTCATCCTCTGCCACATCAATGCGGTCAATCCGTCCCTGGAGACGCATCTTTTCCTGCTCTGACAATGACACATTCACGCTTTCCAGATCCTCCGTAAAGCGAAAAGAGAGCTCGTAGGCATCCGGCTTGAAGCTGCCTTTTTTCAGCTGCTTCTGCAGCGTCAGCACCGTTCTTGTCAGGATTCTTCCCATTCTGGTAATGGCATACTCGTTCCGTGCACTGCTGTAAAGCACTGTGTCACCATAGGAAGCTGCATAAGCCTCCAGTGCAGTCTGTACCGCGCTGCCCGCGAAGCTTTCCGGGAAGTCAAACCAGGTATATCCGCTTTCTGCCAGTTTTCCTGCAAATTCTTCCAATACAGCATGGTATACATTTCCCATGTCCACATTTTCAAAGGAAAATTCCTCGCGCTCCCGCAGCGTCAGGCCATATTGCAGAAAATGCCTGTAGGCACAGGCCGCATAGGTTTCCAGCCGCGAAACGCTGTTCTCCAGATATTTTCCGTAGAGAGCCGAGGCAACGGCTGCGGAAAGACCGCTATCGCGGTAACGGCGGAAGGCCGCCTCAGTCAGGAAATCTCTTTCCCGCACCAGTTCGCCCTCCCCAAAGGCCCTGTATATCGTGAGAATCTCTCTCTCTTTTTCCGGTGGAAGAACACCTGTCGCATACTCCCTTAGTCCTTCTGCGAGATATCCTGCACCTTCTTTCGGTGTCACAATCTGTTCCAGTGCGCTGCGAAGTTCGGGATATTCCGTGCGAATTCCGGGGAACAGCTTTTTCACCGTATCTATGAGATAGGCCGGGCGTATGGACTTGCCCGCGCTGTTTATTCTGGAATAGGACAGGCAGAGCTTATGCGAGGGTTTTGTCATATTCATGTACAGGTACAACCTCTGAATGAACATCTGCTGTCTGGGACTGGGTGCCAGTTCCAGCTCGGACTCCCTTAAAAATTCTCTGTCCATATCGGAGATAATGCCGCCCTTCGAGGCATTCTTGGGAATGTTCCCGTCATTCACCCCCAGGAAAAACAATACCTTTACCTGCTTTAACCGGGTCCGTTCCATATCTCCCACCAGCACACGATCCACATTTTGGGGAATGGTACCCACCTCTATCTCACCGAAGCCCGCCTCCAGAATATCCGCAAACTCCTGCAAAGAGATAACCTCCTCGCCCAGAAGCTCGTAAATCTGCTCCAGCAGTTCCATAATCAGACGGTAAATCTGCGCATATTCTCTGGCTCTCGAAGGCTGTCCCGCCGCCTCGAATTCTCCCTCGAAGGCCGCCAGCTTATTTTGTACATTGTTCTGTACCAGAAAGTCATACAGCTTATTGACATAAGCCTTCACAGACTCCTGCCCCTCCATGTGCAGCATACCAGTCTGGGTCATCAGCCGCTCCCGCAGACCGTTCAGCTGCGCCAGAGCCTCCTCATTTTCCCCCATCTCCTGTGTCTTATGGGTAAAAAGGCGGCTGTAGCTGCGTTCTCCGCGGATTCCGGTCTGAATCACATAATTTTCCAGAACATCCACCTCTTCCGGCTCCATGTCAGCCAGTCCGCTGCGCAGGTAGTGAAAAACCGCCTCATAGGAAAAATCCTTCAGATAGAGCTCCAGGGCGCTTTTGATATACTCCACCATGGGATTTAAGATGATGCCTCTGGTTCTGTCGATAAAGCAGGGAATCTCCATCTGGGCAAACTCCGTCTCCACATAGGGAGCGTAGCCCTCCAAATCTCCCATGATAACCGCGATATCCCGATACGCCAGCCCCTCCTCACGAATCATATCCCGGATTTTCAAGCCGGTCTGATGTACCTCATCCCGGGGCGTCGTCGTCTCAAAAACAGTGATTTCAGACTGTTCTCCCTCAAAGGGATGCACGGCATAACGAAACAGGTTTTTCTCCAGATGCCCCAGAGCGGGCGCCTTTTCAAAGCGGTTCCTGTCGCTTATATACAGGTCGCACTGCGCAGATAAGCTTCTCTCCCACGCCTGCCGGCACGAAGCTTTCTTCCCGTCTGCAGTCTCCTTCCCTCCGGATGCAAGCACAAAGGTATCGCGCGATCTCGGCACATTTGCCTCCTTCGCCAGTCTGCTTAGATCCGCCACGGTTTTTTTGCTCAAATGAAACAGCCGCTGTTCCCCATCCAGCTGATAAGGGTTTTCCCCCTCTCCCATGGTTACGGTGACAATCACCTCCCCACAGACGCGCATCAGCTCCTGAATGACTTTATTTTGAATGGGAGTGAATCCGGTAAAGCCGTCGAAAACCACCACACTTTCCGGCAGGATACGGGATTTTTGCAAGGAACGGCACAGCACATCCAGAGTTCCCTCCGTAGTGATAAAATTTCCCTGTATATATTCCTGAAAGCCCTTATAAAGCTTTTCCAGATCCTTCAGTTTCTGCACCAGAGCACCGCGCTTTTCGGAATAAGCAATGAGCTTTGACACATCCTCCGTGCCGATACCGTACTGCATAAACTCGGAAATCGCACTTTTCACCTCGTGTATATAGCCCTGCTTATGCAAAAAGCTGCCCAATGCAGGCAGTTCCTCCTTTAAGCCCGCCGCCACCTTCTGCAGCACCAGACTCTTTCCCGTGTCATCCAGAACAGGAATATCCTCGCTGCCAACCTCCTCCATGATGCGGTGATTCAACCGTCCGAAGCTCAACACATCAATATTCAGGATGCCTCCTCTGTCACTTTGCAGAACCAGATCCTTCTGAGTCTGCATGGTGAACTGATCCGGCACGATAATCAGGAAGTTCTGCCTCGGATTCTCCTTTGCCCGATGTATTATCTCTTCATATAGCTGTCTGCTTTTTCCCGCCCCGGAAGGGCCAAATACAAATTTCAAGCTCATACTTATTTCCTTCTTTGGAAGTGTCAACGGCAAACCGGTTTTCTGCGTCGCTTGGTTTTCTGTCCGCGTACATTATATCATACTTCCCCGGGTTCTTCATCTGGTTTATTCAGGGACGCATTTTCTTGCACTCTTTTTGTCAGTCTGCTATACTAATACCGCTTCCCTAATAAACCCGACAGCAAAGTGAGGTATCACATGAAAGCTCTCGAAAACCTGAAAAAGAAAAAACTGTTTTTATTTGATATAGACGGCACGCTTGCGGTAGGAGATACCCTCTATGAGGGCAGTGCCGATCTGCTGGCACATATTGAACGAATTGGCGGAAAAGCCTATTATATCACCAATAACTCAACCAAAAGCGGCAATGACTATGTGGAAAAATTTCGGAATGTTTTTGGCCTGGAAACCACCGAGGATCAGTTTATTACCTCCGGTTATATGACAATCAGATTTTTGAAGAAAAATTATGAAAAGAAAAAAATCTTTGTGATGGGAACCTCTTCCTTTGTCAAAGAGCTTCGCAGAAACGGGCTTCTGATTACAGAGCAGGCAGAGGACGGCATTCAGTGCGTGGTCGTGGCCTATGACAGCGAGTTAAGCTATGAGAAGCTGGTTCAGGTGTCAAAGGTGCTTTTGACAACCGATGTTCCCTTCTACGCCACCAATCCTGATTTACGCTGTCCCATTGATTTCGGCTTTATTCCCGACTGCGGTGCCATCTGTGACATGATTACCGCCACCACGGACAAAAAGCCAATCTATCTTGGGAAGCCAAACCGGGAAGTCGTTGACCTGTGTCTGGCACAGTCCGGCTTTTCCAGGGAGGAAACTCTGGTAGTAGGCGACAGGCTCTACACAGACATTGCCTGCGGCATCAACGGAGATGTAGATACCTGCGTTGTCTTCACCGGAGAGGCGAAGCCCCGGGATATGGCAGATACCTCCTATCCCGCAGACTACGCCTTTGAAAACATAAAAGAGCTTTTGGAGCACTGTGGTTAAACTAAAGTGCGCACACGCACCTTTCGCTTTACAAAAGCTCCTTCAACAGCTTATTGACGCTTGCCGGGTCAGCTTTTCCTTTCATCGCCTTCATCGTCTGACCCACAAGAAAACCAATGGCCTTTTCCTTACCGTTATGATAGTCCTCTACCGACTGGGGATTTGCTGCAATCACCTCCTCAATGGTCTTTCGCAGAGCCCCTTCGTCATTGACAGTCTTTAAGCCCTTTTCCTCCACATACTGTTCCGGGTCAATATCCTCCTCGAACATCACCTCAAACACTTCCTTTGCCACTGTGGAATTGATTGCCTTGCTGTCAGTCAGTGCAATCAGCTTTGCCAGATGCTCCGGTGAAAACCGGATATCCTCCGGATCCAGTTCCTTCTCCTTCAGCAGACGCAGCGTTTCCACCATCAGCCAGTTGGAAACCTTCTTGGGCTGTGCTCCCAGCTCCACGGCAGCCTCAAAAATATCTGCCATATGCTTGGAACCGGTAATAATGTCTATATCATAGTCAGGAATATCAAATTCCTCTTTATAGCGCTTCTTCTTTTCCGTTCGGAACTCCGGCTGCCTGCTTCTGATTTCCTCCAGAAATTCTTCACTGATGCTGACAGGAACCAAATCGGGGTCGGGGAAGTAACGGTAATCCTGCGCATCTTCCTTGGAACGCATCGCATAAGACATCTCCTTTGCGTCGTCCCAACGCCTTGTCTCCTGTACAACAGCCTTTCCTTCTTCAATCAAGTCAATTTGACGGTTTTTCTCTCCCTCGATGGCTCTTGCAATAGCACGGAAGGAATTCAGGTTTTTCATTTCGGTACGTGTGCCGAATTCCTTCGCTCCCACTTCACGGACAGACAGATTCACATCCGCTCTCATGGAGCCCTCCTGAAGCTTACAGTCGCTGGCCCCGAGATACTGGATAATCAGGCGCAGCTTCTCCAGATAGGCGATAACCTCCTCAGCGCTTCTCATATCCGGCTCGGACACAATCTCAATCAGGGGCACACCGGAACGGTTGTAGTCCACCAGTGTGCAGTCCTCCCACTCATCATGAATCAGCTTTCCCGCATCCTCCTCCATGTGAATCTCATGAATGCCAATCCGCTTGGTACGTGCCGGTTCTGCGGAGTTTTCTCCTGCTGTGCTCTCCGTCTCAATCTCTACATACCCGTTCCTGCAGATGGGAAGATACAGCTGGGAAATCTGATAGTTCTGCGGATTATCGGGATAAAAATAGTTCTTCCGGTCAAACTTGCAGTACCTGGTAATATCGCAGTTTGTCGCAAGTCCCACTGCAACAGCATATTCCAACACCTTTTTATTCAGGACAGGAAGAGAACCCGGCATACCGGTACAGACAGGACAGGTATGAGAATTCGGTCTTCCGCCAAAAGCCGTAGAACAGCCGCAGAAAATTTTTGTCTTTGTGGCAAGCTCTACATGAACTTCCAGACCAATGACGGTTTCGTATTCCTTTGCCATCTATTTTCCCTCCTTCCGCAGCTGCTCGTAGGTATATGCCGTCTGTATCAGCTTTTTCTCACCAAAGCAGTCTCCAATCAGCTGTAATCCAATGGGCAGCCCTCTGGTGTCCGTTCCGCAGGGGACGCTGATACCGGGCAGTCCCGCCAGATTGACGGAAATCGTATAGATGTCGCCCAGATACATCTTGATGGGATCGGACAGGCTCTCGCCCAGTCTGGGTGCCGTAGTGGGAGCCACCGGCCCAAGGATACAGTCATATTTTTCAAAGGCCTTATCAAATGCCTTTTTAATCATTGCCTTGACACGCAGTGCTTTCAGATAATAAGCATCATAGTAACCGGAGCTCAATACAAAGCTGCCCAGCATAATACGACGTTTTACCTCCGGACCAAAGCCCTGGGAACGCGTTTTTTTGTACATCTGATGCAGCCCTTCCGCATCCTTTGCACGATAGCCGTACTTGATGCCGTCGAAGCGCTCCAGATTGGAGCTTGCCTCTGCCGCCGCAATGGCATAATAGGTAGGGATTGCATACTCCACGAGGCTTAAATCAAATTCCTCCACAATGGCACCGTTTTCACGAAGAAGTTCCGCTGCCGCAAGCACCGCATCTTTTACCTCCGCATCCAGTCCCTCTCCGAAATAATCACGGGGAATACCGATTCGCATACCCTGCACGTCCTTTTTCAGAGCCGTACTGAAATCCGTATCCTCTCTTTTCAGGGAAGTGGAATCTTTTTCGTCATGAGAGGCAATTGCCTCCAGAACAACCGCGCAATCCTCCACGCTTTTCGTAAGCGGCCCTATCTGATCCAGAGAGGAGCCGTAGGCAATCAGTCCATATCTTGAAACCGTACCGTAGGTAGGCTTCATTCCCACAACGCCGCAGTAAGAGGCCGGCTGCCTGATGGAGCCGCCTGTATCGGAACCCAGGGCAAAGAAGCACTCTTCTGCTGCCACCGCTGCCGCAGAACCGCCGGAGGAACCGCCGGGCACATGCTCCGGATTATGGGGATTTCTGGTGACACCATAGGCGGAAGTCTCCGTGGTAGACCCCATGGCAAACTCATCCATATTGGTTTTACCGATAACCACTGCGCCTGCCTTTTCCAGATTTCGCACCGCCTCAGAGGAAAAGGTGGGAATAAAATTATTCAATATTTTGGAAGAACAGGTGGTCAGCATTCCTTCGGTACACATATTGTCCTTGATTGCCACCGGAACGCCTGCCAGCGGCCCGGTCAACTCACCGGACTCTATTTTTTTCTGCACCTGGGCAGCCCTTGCCAGCGCACCTTCCTTATCCAAAGTTACATAACAGTTATATTTGTTTTCTGTCCTGTCAACCTGCTCCAGCACCGCTTCCATGGCCTCCACGGCAGTCGTCTCTCCGTTTCGGATGGCCTTTCCAAGCTCCACGGCGGTCAGGGCTAAAAGTTCTGATTTTTCCATCTTGCTGCCTCCTTACTCGAATGTCTTAGGGACAACAAACATATTGTCCTTTTCTTCGGGAGCGTTCTGTAAGGTTTTATCGCTCTCGTCGCCGTTTGTGACCTCATCCTCGCGGAATACATTCTGTACCGGAAAGACATGAGACATGGGTTCCACATCCGTAGTATCCAGTTCGCCCAGCTTGTCGATATAGTCCAACATTCTGCCCATATCCTTCTTAGCTGCTTCTTTTTCCTCTTCGGATAACTCCAGCTTGGCAAGAATGCCCACATACTCTATTGTCTCATCTGTGATGATATTTGCCATATTGTCTCCTTTCCTGATTAGTCACGGACTTTAATGTGCACTTCTCTCAGCTGCTGCTCAGTAACATCATTGGGGGCGCCGCACATCAAATCCTGTGCGGAACCGCTCATAGGAAAAGCAATGACCTCGCGGATATTCTCCTCTCCGCGAAGCAGCATCAGCATACGGTCTACACCGGGCGCCATTCCCGCATGAGGCGGCGCACCGAACTGGAATGCCTGATACAGTGCTCCAAACTTATTTTTCAAGGTTTCCTCATCGTAACCAGCCAGTGCAAATGCCTTTACCATGATGTCCATGTCATGGTTTCTGACTGCACCGGAAGAAAGCTCGATGCCGTTGCAGACAATGTCATACTGATATGCCAGAATCTCCAACGGATTCTGATGCTCCAACGCCTCCAGACCACCCTGAGGCATGGAGAAAGGATTATGCGTAAAGCCCAGCTGCTTTGTCTCCGGGTCAAGCTCATACATCGGGAAATCATTTACGTAGCAGAAGCGGAAAGCATTCTTTTCCGTCAGCCCAAGCTTTTCTCCCAGCTCATTACGAATTTTTCCCGCATAGAAGCAGGCCTTTTCCTCCTTGTCAGCAATAAAGAAAATGGTATCCCCCACTTCCAGTCCAGCAAGGCTCCTGAGCTCTGCCTTCAATTCATCGGGAATGAATTTGTCAATCGGCCCCTTGTAGGAAAAATCCTCTGCCACCTCCAGATAGCCCAGACCTCCCATGCCCAGAGAGGTTGCAAAGGAGAGAAGCTTTTCGTGAAAGCCCTTGCTCATCTCAGCGTGTACCTTGATGGCACGGACAGTTCTGCCAACAAAAGGCTTGAAGGTACATTTCTGGAAAAAGTCTGTCACATCAATGATACGGAGAGGGTTCCTCAAATCCGGCTTATCACAGCCAAACTCCAGCATGGCCTGCTTGTAGCTGATGATTGGATAAGGTGCCTTCGTCACTGCTGCGCCCTCGGGAGCAAACTTTTCAAAGGTTGCGGAGAGCACTTCCTCGCCTACCCGGAACACATCCTCCTGGGTTGCAAAGCTCATCTCAAAGTCAAGCTGATAAAATTCTCCGGGAGAACGGTCTGCACGTGCATCCTCATCTCTGAAACAAGGTGCTATCTGGAAATATTTATCAATACCGGACACCATCAGAAGCTGCTTATACTGCTGCGGTGCCTGAGGCAACGCATAAAACTTTCCTTTGTACTTTCTGGAAGGGACAATATAATCTCTGGCTCCTTCCGGTGAGGAAGCACAGAGAATCGGGGTCTGAACCTCCACAAATCCCATCTCCGTCATCTTCTGACGTAAAAATGCAATCACCTGGGCACGGAAAAGAATGTTGTCACGTACCTTGGCATTTCTCATATCCAGATAACGGTACTTCAAACGCATCTCCTCACGCGTCTCCTTGGAGGTCATCACCTCAAACGGAAGCTGACCGTACACCTTTCCCAGAACCGTGATTTCCTGCGCTTCCAGTTCGATGGTCCCGGTGGGAATCTTGGGATTATAGGTCTCCTCATCACGCTTTTCCACAATGCCATGGATTGTAACACAGGTTTCCTTAGTCAAGCCTTTGAGCAATTCAGCCTTGCGGAGGACTACCTGCAATACGCCGTACATATCGCGCAAATCAACAAAGGAAACGCCACCGTGGTCGCGGATATTCTCTACCCAGCCTGCCACTCTAAGCATCTGTCCTATGTGCTGCTCTCCAATTTCTTTTACCGTAAGGTCTCTGTAACAATTTTTGATCTCCATGTCGCACCTCTTTCTGTTTGCCTGATGTCTGCTGCGTTCCCGGCTCTGCTTTCATGCGAATAAGCAGACTCGAAACGCTTTCGCGTTTCTCGTTCGCGTTGCTCGCCGAAAACTCTTAAGCATCCTGCTGTGCAAGCACACCGGATGCTTTCGCGTTCCCGGCTCTGCTTTCATGCGAATAAGCAGACTCGAAACGCTTTCGCGTTTCTCGTTCGCGTTGCTCGCCGAAAACTCTTAAGCATCCTGCTGTGCAAGCACACCGGATGCTTTCGCGTTCCCGGCTCTGCTTATTCGCGCAAAAAAAGTCCCGGAACACAGTTTCCTGCATTCCGGGACGAATAAGTTCAAACCTATCCGCGGTACCACCCGCATTGACCAGCCGTATCTTCCATCAAAGATATTTCCCGGCTAATCCTCTCTTACACTTAACGCGTGCACACGTGCTGTCCTAGCCCTCTCCTGTCGTGCCATCAGGGTTCAGGCAGCCTGCTCCGGAGTGTTCCCTTCGTCAGTTCCCGCTGACAGCGCTTTCAGTCGGTGACGCCGTCTTCCTGTTGTTTTCCCTGACAAGAGTCTCTTTCATTGCATTTTTTTAATATGGGAGTAATCTTACCACACTCTTTAACACTTTGCAAGACTAAATTATTACAAATTCTCAGAAATTTATTCCGTTTTATGGGCATTGCCGCAAAAACCTGCTTGACATCGTTTCCCCGCAATGCTACGGTAATAGCATGAAAAAAATTTGCCTTAAAATCACAAAACTGATTATCTGGATTCTGGGAATCTGCATGATTGCCCGGATGTTTTTTATGCCCGGGCAACCGGTTTCTGAAGAAGCTGTCATTGATGACCGTTACGTCGAACACACTCCCCTGCTTTATCCCGGAGACACCTTTTCCCAGACCTTCCGCTTATCCCGTGATGCCCTGGAAAGCATTGCCATCGCTTTTTCCTACGATATGACGCCGGATGAAAAAAGCCAGCTGCTGATTCAGATTTATCAGGATGACACTTTGCTGGTGGAGCAGCCCCTTCCCCTCTCAGCTTGCCCTGACGGGGAATTCCTAAATTTGAATCCCTGCAGCAAAGACTTTACCGATTCTGCACTTACTATCAGTGTGACCAATATATCGGAGGACACGGAAACTGCCTTTGCTCTGCTGGCAACTACCGATTCCGCCAGATACAATGCCTATACCGACAGTTATCAGGTAAATGGCGAGCCACAAAACGGCAGCATTTTCTTCCGCTTCCGCTATCTCACCTACCGCACGGATTACGACCTTTACCGGAAGCTTACCGCAATGTTTCTGGCCTTCCTTGTCACTCTCATCCTCTCCGGTGCTATCGGACGGATTGACTCCCGGCGGCAACAGCGTATTGCTCGTTCACGCGGATAATTTCAAAACCTCTTTTTCGGAAATCTCCAATCTGATAGTCCTTGATGACGTAAACACCGTCCGGGACAACCATATCTCCGAGATTTTCATCCATATATCTGTAAGTTCCATATTCTACCAGATTGGCAAAATAGGGGTCGCCGTCCATGACCTTATTTTCCGCATAATCGCTGATGCTCCATTTTTCCTGCCACAAAAGGTTCGGATATTTGTAGGTGGCATCAAATCCCACAATGGTAACCACGCCATCCTCTCCCGCAATCTCCCTTGCCGTCTCCACCGCCTCATAGGGCTTTTCATCAAAGAAATCAGGGAATCCGAATGAGCTATAGGTCTTAATAAAAAAAGCCAGGGAAAAAAGATAGAATGCCGTGCAGATATATCCTGTCTTCCTGCTGTGAAGCAGCCTGTCAATCTTCCAGATACCATAGGCTCCGTAAAATATCACGGGAATATGAATCATATTCACATGAATCATCGTGATGCTGTGATTGAGAATGCTGACGATTCCTGCACATAACAGCCACGCAAAAAAAAGAAATGATAAGTCATGCTCTCCCTTCCTTCTGTCTTTTACCAGCATTACCATATGGGAAATAACACCAAAAATAAAAAGGGGTGTCGTAAAATAATAGTATGACCCCGTTACCTCACACGAAAGA
Organism: Acetatifactor sp.; assembly: GCA_051877795.1. Lineage (GTDB taxonomy): Bacteria > Bacillota > Clostridia > Lachnospirales > Lachnospiraceae > Acetatifactor. The sequence continues at coordinate 17,963 of JBJEJG010000044.1, read as the reverse complement.
AGAACTCTTCCGTCGCCCTGTTCTGTAACTAAAAGGGAAAAGAGACTTCCAATACCGGCCCGGATATTCTCCGGGGCCAGTTCTCCTCCACGAAAACCGGTAAGCTTAGGAATGGAAAGGAAAGCAGTTTTTATTTCCGGTATCAGGTCGAAATTGACAGCCAAAAAAAGGAACAGCGGGATTGCCATGACAAACAGAATGCACGCAAAACTGAAAACCCATTTCTTTTCCGGAAGCTGCCTGTAAAACAAAACAAGGCACAGAACCAGAAATGTCGGCAAAAAAAGCCAGGTAAGTGCATAACAATACAGGGTAAATCCGAAACAGACCGCTGCCGGAATCCAAAAAATATCTTTTTTCTTAACGCCCAACACCAGAAACATCAGTCCCACCAGAAACATATTCGGTGCAAGATTGGCATCCAGTCCAAAACGGCACATCATAATATGCCAGGGATTCACAGCCAGAGCAAGTGCAGCCAACAGAGCCAGCCGTTTATCGAAAATCTCTCCGCAAACGATATACAAAGCATAAACTGCACAAATTCCCATCAGTGCCTGAGGAATCCGGTATACCGTAAGGCTGATGCCAAACAGTTTAAAAAGGAAAGCGCCTATATAAAGATACAATGCGCTCATACCGCTTCCCCATGCCGTAAAATAGACAGGGAAATGATATCCCCAGTCATCCATGCCCTCCGTCAAAAGGCCATAGGCAAGATATGCCCCGTATGCTTCGTCCGTATAAGTTCCATTTGGGATAGAACCCAATTTCATCAGGCGGACGGCTGATGCCAGAATCAGAATCAGCAAAATGCCCGCCTGGGATTTTACAATCTTTTTTATACCTTTCCGCTGTTCCATTCCGTCCCGCCGCCTTTCTTTACGCCGCTACTTTATCCAGCCCCAGGAAATTGCGATAAATTCTCCGCAAAAATACATTCCTCTCAGCCAGACAAGAAAAGCGGCTCCAAAGAGAGGCCATGCCATATCCCTCCTCACCCGCAGAATCTTTCCGGCAAGGGAAATGATTACGCAGATAAGCAGTGCCATAGTGCCGAAGGCGGCCCTGTCCGGATAATGGGGAGACAACGCCATAGCCCCCCAGGACAACAGCGCACAAAGCATCAGAAGAAGACTTCTTCTTCCAATTTGTTCCTTCAGCACACATTTCTGCATCATCAGAAGGAAAGCCAAAATCAGCAGTGTCGGGAAAAGATATTCCAGTGCCCCCTTGCACTCGGCATAGCCTCTTAAGAAGCATCTCCAGAGAAAGCCATACTGATTCTCCGGTACCTCGGCGCTGCGCACGAAGTTACCGGGAGCCACAATCACCATAATACTTCCAAAAAGACAGGAGATATTGCCGAGAACCATCCAGACAGGAATTTTTTTCTTTTCACGACGGTTTATCACCATAACCGCAAGACTGAGCAGCCACACCGCCGGGCCCATATTCTCATTGCTCCAGCCTGCAAGAACTCCCAGAGGAATCATCCAGAAGGTAATGCCGGGAAGACGCTTTATTTTTGTCTGCTCATCAGACGGCTCACGTTTATCCGAAAGCTCCCGAAGATAGCAGAACACATACGCCAGAAGGAACACCGTAATGTAGAGATAATTTGCCGCGCCTGCCTGCCAGAACATACTCATCTTCCAGTTGGCATTCAGTCCAAGGAGCATGCCGGATGCGGCGAAGAATGCTGGGAAGCGCCTGTTCTCCGCAACCATGCAAATCATGCCTGCCAAAAGAAATGTCATTATAACATTCAGGATATCAGCGGCGGTTTCCCCAGCAAGGAGAGTCAGCTGCAGGATAGCATGCGTCATGCTTCTGCCTCCCCAGTTGTTATAATGCCAGATTTGGCTTTTCACAATATCGGCAAGGGAAGAAATCGGGGTATCATCGTAAAGCATTGTGGAATACCATAAATCGTCCATCATAAAGGGGATTAGTCTGTGCGTTTTAAGTATCACAAAAACGGACACCACAACAAGAATGCCCGATAATATCCACATAATTTTCCCTGATTTTTCCCTCATAAAGCAAATACCTTCCTACTTTCCTTTATCCGGCTGTGAATCGTCGTGGAGCTGCGCCTCAAAACGGCTCTCAATTAATTCCAGCGCCATAGCATACTGCTGCATCTCACGGCTGACCTTATCTTTATCGTCATACTCCTTCTTGTAACATATCCGATGCTCCATGCTGGCCCAGAAATCCATGGACATGGTTCTGAACTGGATTTCCACCGGATAATACTCCATGGCATCCAGACAGTGAATCGGCACGCCAAAAACAATATGAAAGCTGCGGTAGCCGCTTTGCTTCGGATTTTTAATGTAGTCCTTCTCCTTGATGACAATCAGATCCGCCTGTCTTTTCAGGCAGTCCACAAGGTCATAAATTTCCTCCGGAAAGTAACAGATGACTCTGATTCCTGCGATATCCATCAGATGATCCTTCGCATTCATGACACTGTCCGTCAGTTCCAGGCGTTCCAGTTTGTCCTCAATACTCTTCTTCTGCTTAATACGATTCTGTATATGATGAATCGGCTTGCCCGTATCTCTGCTGTAAATACTGTGATTCAGAATTTCCAGCTTTGTCAGCATAACCCGGCTGACATCCTCATACGGTCTTATCAATTCATAATACTGCTCGTTTGTCATTTATACCCATCCCGTTTTACCGCTGCATGCGGTTTTTCTTTCGTTCATTGCTGCGCTCTCGCACACAATTAGCATAAGAAATAAATGTGAACGGCATGTGAGTAATTTCTAAAATAAAACTTACGTTTTTCTTAATTCCCTACAGTTTCAGACCCTTAATCCGATCCACAGCCTCCACCGTATTTTCATAGCTGCCGAAAGCTGTCAGTCTGAAATATCCTTCCCCACTGGGACCGAATCCCGAACCGGGAGTACCAACCACATTCACCTGCTCCAGCAGACAGTCAAAGAATTCCCAGCTGCTCATATTACCAGGCGTTTTCAGCCAGATATAAGGCGCGTTGACACCGCCGGAAACTGTAAAGCCCGCACTCTTAAGACCGTTGTAAATGTAGCTTGCATTATTCATATAATAAGCAACCTGCTTTTTCAACTGCTCCTTACCAGCCTCAGAATAAACAGCCTCTCCGGCCCGCTGAACAATATACGGTGCACCGTTATACTTGGTTCCATGGCGTCTCGCCCACAAAGAATGCAGTGTTACATCTCCGCTCTTCAAGTCCTTGGGAACTACCGTAAAGCCCAGACGCACACCGGTAAAGCCCGCATTCTTGGAAAAGGACCGAAGCTCGATGGCACAGGTTCTCGCACCGTCACACTCATAGATACTGTGCGGTACATTCTCCTCGGAAATATATGCTTCATAGGCAGCGTCATAGATAATGACAGCCCCTACCTTGTTCGCGTAATCAACCCAATCCTGCAGCTGTGCCTTAGTGATAGTGGCTCCGGTAGGATTATTGGGAAAACACAGATAAATAAGGTCAGGTGTCTCCTTCGGGAGCTCGGGAGCAAAATTGTTGTCTGCAGTACATGGCATATAAATCACATCACTCCAGGTCTCCTTCACCTTGTCATAGGTACCGGTTCTGCCCGCCATAACGTTAGAATCCACATATACGGGATATACAGGGTCACAGACCGCAATCCTGTTGTCCAGGCTGAAAATTTCCTGAATATTGCCGGAATCACATTTTGCACCGTCGGACACAAAAATTTCATCTGCTGAGATGTCACATCCGCGGGCTTTGTAATCATTTTCGGCAATGGCGCTTCTCAAAAATTCATACCCGAGATCGGGGGCATATCCATGAAAGGTCTCCGCCTTTCCCATCTCGTCTACTGCACTGTGCAGAGCTTCAATAATGGCGGGAGCAAGGGGCTGTGTCACATCCCCTATTCCCAGACGGATGATTTTTTTGTCAGGATGCGCGGCACTGTACGCGCTGACCTTCTTTCCAATCGTGGAGAACAGATAGCTTCCCGGAAGTTTTAAATAATTGTCATTCAGCTTAAACATGTTTTATCTCCTCTTTTCCCTGTTTATTCTGTAAGCGTCCCTTGACGCGTTTACCGCACCCCTTTACCACTTCTCCCAGCCTGTCCGTATAAAAAACCAGGCTTCCCGCCACACAGGGCAGAATCATCACCATATACGGATAGACATAGCGGCTCTTTGATTCCCACAGCATGCTCAGGCAAAAGCCGCCCAAAAAAATCAGTCCCGGGAATGACTGTCTCTCGTCCAGTTTTCCCCTCAAGATTAAAATAAAGTATCCGAACAGCGCCAGATAGGCAACCGCCTGATAATGGTTCAGATATCCTCTTACTCTGGCGCTGACCTCCTCGTCCATGTACAACCTATAAACCCATTCCTTCGGCTTGTCCATAAAGTAAGTCATGGCAAAGGCCCCATATGTCGGCTCATTCCACTGCACCAGAGTTTTCTCTTTAAAAAACCGGACCATGTCCGCTGGATTGTGCGCCCATTCCCCCAGTCTGTCCGCAATGTAGTCCTTTGCAATACCTGCTGCCATTTTCTCATCATAATTACAGTCAATATAAGTCAACCTGTTAAAATCGTTATAGCTTCCCGGTCCGCTCATATTTCCGTCCATGGCATCCATAAAGCCCATGGCCACCCACATGATGGTAGGACACGCCTTGTCGTACTCCCTGCCAACCAGATTTTCAGCAATCTGAATAGATGCCGTCTGTCCCAATGTCATAAACAGATACATCAAAATCACCGCTACAAGTGAAATACCTTTTCTGCGCTTGACACAAATCAAAAGCTGCATGATTACCATGGCAACCCATACCACGAGGAATCCTCTCCTCGCCACATATGCAAGTGTCATAAACAAAGTAGAAAGAGCAAAATACAAAACCTGTCGTTTCTTTGTATTTGCTTCCCGATTCGCAAGCAGGAAAAACCAGACAGACAACATTAACAGACAGATTCCGAAGGCCTCACCATAAACATAAATACAATATGTGTATAAAGGCAAAAACCCCAATGCACAGATAAGATAAGTACTCTCCGCCTTTTTATTGCGGAAAAGCTCTCTTGTAATCCGGAAGCCCGTGTATACTGTCACTCCCGTAGCTACTGCCTGCGCACATCCAATAACAAGATAGTCGGACGAACCTGCAATTTTAAATAGAAGAGCATAAAGCTCTGCCATGCCAAGCTGGAAGGGAAACATATAAAAATATTCATAATCCACAAGCCAGTCCGTCTCCCCTGTATAAAAAGCGTCTGCTGCCATATAAATCTGCGCCTGATCCGCAACCGTAAAGATATCGGCACAGTAAGCCAGCGTGCAGCCGGCCGCCGCTACAAGCAGAGCACAGACACCGGCAATCACATGTAAAGCCCTCTCCGACACAGCCTGTGACACCCTTGAAGTAATTGCCACAAGCACTGTTACCCCTGCAAGGAACAGCAGGTTTAAAGCAGGATTGTCCCTGTAATCCAGAATGGCCTCGCTGTAATACAGTCTCATCGTATAGCGCCAGGAATACCACAAAAAGAAGACCAGTAATAACGCCCCTATACATGCCATTATCTTCAAGCAGACTTTCTCAAGTTTCTCCATTAACCCAGATTTCTCCTTCAAACACAGTCACTGCCGGACCGGTCATGAAGATAACATTCTGTTCACGGTCCCATTCAATGAGCAATTCTCCACCCAATAGTTTAACCGTTATTTTACTATCCGTCAAACCATTTAATACGCAGGCCACCGCCGTTGCACAACAGCCCGTACCGCAGGCGAGTGTTTCCCCCGTTCCCCGCTCCCAGACGCGCATAAACACATGCTCCCTGTCCAGAATCTCCACAAATTCCGTATTGGTTCTCTCGGGAAAACACTCATGGTTTTCAAAGGAAGGGCCGATTTTCTCCAGATTCATTTCTGCCACACCGTCTGCAAAGATAACCGCATGCGGGTTTCCCATGGAGACACAGGTCATATGGTATTCCTTCCCATCCACCATAATAGGAACATTAACTGCCGTCTCTCCCTCAGCCTTAACCGGAATCAGGTTCGGAGTCAGAACCGGACTTCCCATATTGACCCGTACCCTCGTTACCCTGCCACGCTCATCACCGTCCGCCGGATTTCTCTCTACCGTCAATTCAAGGTATTTCACCATCCCGGCACTGACAACCGTAATCTGATTCTTATCCGTCAGCCCCTTGTCATAGACGAACTTTCCGACGCAGCGAATCCCGTTGCCGCACATCTGTGCACGGGTACCGTCCGCATTGAACATCTCCATTTCAAAATCTGCCATATCCGAAGGATTGATAAAAATCACTCCATCCCCTCCGATTCCGAAATGCCTGTCGCTGAGCCGGCGCACCAGTTCCGGCTTTTTCTCCACGGGAATCCTCTCCGTAAAGCCGTTTACATATACATAATCATTTCCGCAACCCTGCATTTTTGTGAATTTCATGGGATGCCTCCTATCCTCACGCTTTCATCATAGACAGCACCATAAACGCTGTCTCAACCATATTTGTTCCGCTGTCCATACTGCACTTCTGTAAATAGCGGTGTGCTTCCTCCTCTGACAGATGGTTTCTGCCCATCAGAAGCTCCTTTGCCTCTTTGATGGCAGCCTCTTCCTCCGCATTTCTGACCTTGGGCTTTCCCTTTGCCTTGCGTCTTCTGCGTTCAATTCCCTCCGCCATCATACCGACCGTGCTCAAAAGGTCGCCCACCTTCAACGGCATGGAAAGGCAGACAATTCCGCTGCCCTCGCACTCGCTGAGCAAATGGTTAGATGCCATCAACAGCATTTCAAACCCATAGGGCAGGCATTCGTGAATCTCCGAATAAACCATATCCATCAGCTTATAGCTGCAGATAACAATGCCATCGTTCAGCCCGTCAGCCAGACTGATTGCCTGCGCGCCCGTAGTACAGACACCGGTCACCTGAAAGCCGCCCCGCACCAGAACATTCTTGATGCCCTTCGCGTCCTCCAGCTTCGGTAATACTACTATTATGTTCGTCAAACCAGCACCTCCTTATCCAAATGTCATTTGAATAAAGAGCTGTCTAATATCTGTACAGATATTCCTGTATTTCCCATTCGGACACATGGGCACGGTACTTCTGCCATTCGTTCTCCTTTGCCTCAATATACTTCTTTGCAATGTGTCCGCCCAGCACATCCAGGACAAAACTGTCCTTCTTCATCTCCTCTACCGCTTCCATCAAAGTTCCCGGCAGATTTTCAATTTTCAGAGCCTTTCTCTCTTCATCCGTCATGGTATAGATATTGCAGTCTACACTCTTTGGCGGCTCAATTTTATTTTTTATTCCGTCCAATCCTGCCTTCAGGCATACCGCAAGCGTCAAATAAGGATTTGCCGCAGAATCCGGACTTCTCAGTTCAATTCTGGTGCCTGACCCGCCCTCCGCAGGAATACGGATCAACGGACTCCTGTTTGTTGCACTCCATGCAATATAAACCGGTGCTGCAAATCCGGGCACCAACCGCTTATAGGAATTCACCAGAGGATTGGTAATCGCCGCCATTCCCTTGATATGCTTCATAATTCCGCCGATGAAATAATACGCCTCTTTGCTCAGTCCATTAGGGTCATCCTTATCCTCAAAAATATTCTTTCCATCCTTGCGCAGGGACATGTTGATGTGCATACCCGAACCGTTGACCCCAACTTTAGGCTTGGGCATAAAGGTTGCATGCAGTCCGTGACGTTTGGCGATAGTACGCACTGCCAGCTTGAAGGTCATGATATTGTCTGCGGTAGCCAAGGCCTCATCATAGCGGAAATCAATTTCATGTTGAGCAGGTGCCATCTCATGATGAGATGCTTCGATAATCAATCCCATATCTTCCAACGTCATCACAATATCACGTCTGGCATTCTCACCGCCATCCAGAGGCCCGATATCAAAATAGCCGGCCTGCTCATGTGTCTCCGTTGTAGGCATAGCATTCTCATCCGTATTGAACAGGAAAAACTCGCACTCCGGCCCCACCTCAAAGGTATAGCCCATATCCTTTGCTTCCTGAATTGCCTTTTTCAGAATCAGTCTGGGATCTCCGTCAAAGGGCTGTCCATCCGGGCGGTATACATCACAAATCATTCGCGCCACCTTACCCTGCTGAGGCCGCCAGGGAAAAATCTCCAGCGTTGACAAATCAGGATGAAGGTACATATCGGATTCCTCAATTCCCACAAATCCGTCAATGGCAGAGCCGTCAAACATACATCTGTTATCAAGCGCCTTCTCCAGCTGATTCGCGGTAATAGCGATGTTTTTCAGGTTGCCGAACATATCAGTAAACTGCAGGCGGATAAACTCCACATCCTCCTCTTCCACCAGTCTGATAATATCATCCCTCGTATAATTTCTCATAAATGTACCTCCGTTTTCTCGCGTTCCACACATGAGGGCGCTCTTTCCCCCCGGTAAAGAACGCCCTTGTTCTGTACCAATCATAGCAACCTACCGCTATTCTTGTCAACGAAAAAGTAGAAGCATATTCCGATTCCTTTGTACATATGAATTATAAAGAAAAAGTATCCATTATAAATAAGGGGAAGAGAAATGAGCGCTAAAACAAAAATTGTCGTACTTCATATGAAGGAGTTGATTTATACCGGAATTTTCTGTCTGCTTGGCATTCTGTTTATCGTCCTGCTCATCATGATGTTCCGTCCCGGCAAAGACAAAAGCTCCGCTCCCGAAGAGGGTGCTGCAACGGTCTCGTCCCAGTCTTCCATCTACATACCCGGCATCTACACGACTGAGCTTGTGCTGGGCAATCAGACCATAGACGTGGAAGTCATCGTAGAAGAGGACTCCATTACTTCCATACGCCTGGTTAATCTGAGCGAAGCGGTTACCACCATGTACCCTCTGCTGGAGCCTACTCTGGACTCTATCTGCTCACAAATTTACGAATCCCAGAGTCTGGACGCAGTAACCTATACCTCCGACAGCAAATATACCTCCCTCGTACTTCTGGAAGCCATTCAGAGTTCTCTGGATAAAGCATCAATTATCAAATAAAGGATGTGCCACGGCACATCCTCTATTTTGTCATATTAAGCAGTATTATCTGTCACAATCTCTCCACATCATCCAGCCAGATTCTCGCACAGGCATCACTGGGCATACGTAAATCACCTCTGGGCGACAACGCAACACTTCCCACTTTAGGTCCGTCCGGCAGGCAGGAACGCTTAAACTGCTGGCTGAAAAATCTCCTGTAAAAGCTTTTCAGCCACTTCAGAATAATGTCCTCCGTATACTGCCCCGCAAAGGCAAGCTTTGCCACACGATACACCTTTGCCGGAGGAAAACCGCAGCGAAGCATATAATATAAAAAGAAATCGTGCAGTTCATAAGGCCCTACCAGTTCCTCTGTCCTCTGAGCAATCACTCCGTCCACAGGAGGAAGTAACTCCGGGCGTACCGGTGTATCCAGCACATCGTCCAGTACCTCAGACAACTCCTTTACGCCACAGGGATCCGAATAATATTGCACCAGATGACGCACCAGCGTCTTAGGGACACCGGCATTCACACCATACATGGACATATGATCTCCGTTATAGGTAGCCCAGCCGAGTGCCAGTTCCGACATATCGCCCGTTCCGATAACCAGTCCGTTCATCCTGTTTGCAATGTCCATGAGCACCTGCGTCCGCTCTCTTGCCTGACTGTTCTCATAGGTGACATCATGCTTTCCGGAATTCTGCTCAATATCTCTGAAATGAATATTGACAGCCTCCCTGATATCTACCTCTTTCAAGGTAGTTCCCAGCGTTTTCGCCAGCTTGCAGGCATTGTCATAGGTTCTGTCCGTAGTGCCAAAACAGGGCATTGTCACCGCAATAATGCCTTTCCTGTCCAGGCCCAGCATATCAAAGGTGCGTACCGTTACCAACAGTGCCAGCGTAGAATCCAGACCGCCGGAAATTCCCACCACTGCGGTGGAAAGCCCCGTATGCTCATACCTCTTTTTCAGACCGTAGGACTGAATGGAAAGAATCTCCTCACAGCGCTGTTTCCTCTTCTCCTCATCCGACGGCACAAAGGGCATGCAGCCAAAGGTTCTCTCCAGCTTTGTCTCCTCATTCTTTAGATGAAAAGGAACCATCGCATAAGCTGTCTGCGGTTCCTTTCCAAAGGTTCCCATGCGGCGTCTCTCAGAGAGAACCCTGTGCACATCGATGTCAGCGTAAACCGTTTCCCCCTGAAATCTCTTTGCCTGGGCAAGAATCATGCCATTCTCCGCAATCAGGTTATGCCCTCCGAATACCAGATCCTGAGTGGATTCTCCCTCACCCGAAGAGGCATAGACATAACCGCAGATGAGTCTTGCACTGGAGGATTTTACCAGAAGTTCCCTGTATTCGTCCTTTCCCACCGTCTCATTGGAGGCGGAAAGGTTCGCAATCACTGTGGCTCCCATCAGCGCATGGTTTGTTCCCGGCGGATTTGCCACCCACAAATCTTCGCAGATTTCGCAGCCCACCGTAAGTCCATTCATCTCCTCACACGGAAACAGAATATTTGTTCCAAAGGGAATCGTCTTTCCGGCAAACGCAAACGGAACCGCTTCCTGATTTCCCTCAGAGAAATGGCGCCCCTCATAAAATTCCGCATAAGAGGGAATATTCGCCTTGGGCACCATGCCCAAAACCTCACCGCCAGAAAGTACCGCCGCCACATTATACAGCCTTCCGTCCCTCTCCACCGGTAAACCGACCATTACCAGAACATCCTTATCTGCGGTAGCCTCCGCCACTTTCAGAAGCTGTTCAGATGCCTGTTTGAGCAAAAGCTGCTGCAGGAACAAATCTCCGCAGGTGTAGCCGGTCAGACAAAGTTCAGGAAATACGATAATTTTCGCTCCCCCTGCATAAGCCTCCTCCAGTCTCTCACAAATAACCGTCCTGTTATAGACCGGATCAGCCACCCTGATTTTGGGTGTCACAGCCGCCACCTTGATAAATCCCTGTTCCATTGCTCTCCTCTTTTCTGCCTTTGCTACGCTTTACTCCTGTGATATAGTTTTTTTAATTCTTCCACAGTGAATTTGTAGTGTGTATTACAAAAATGACAGTTCACTTCAATGTCCTGACCGTCTTCTATCATATCCCTGATTTCTTTTTTCCCAAGGCTGATCAGTACCTTTTCAATCTTCTGCCGGTTACAGTTACAGGAAAAAGCCACCGGCATCGTGTCCAGCATTTCCGGCGACAGTCCGTCCAAAATGAGCTCCAGCATCTGTTCCGGTGTTTTTCCGGCATCCAGCATGGATGTAACTGATGTCACCTGACTCAGATTCTGCTCCAGTCTGTCAATCACCTCATCAGCGGCAAACGGCATCAGTTGAATGATGAAGCCGCCTGCCTGCCTTACCGTGTTATCACGATTCATCAGTACGCCAAGTCCCACGGAGGAAGGCACCTGCTCCGAGGTCGCAAAATAATAGGTTAAATCCTCAGCAATCTCACCTGTCTGTAATAAAGTCTGCCCCACATAAGGCTCTTTTAATCCCATATCCTTGATAACGCTTAAACTGCCTGCTCCCAATGCCCCGGACACATCCAGTTTTCCATTCGGTTTTGCGGGTATTATCACATCCGGCACAACAGCATATCCCTTCACATTTCCAAGAGAATCCGCTGTGACGGTAAGTCCCTTCATCGGCCCTTCTCCCTTAATCTGTATGGTGAGAATATCCTTCTCACCTTTCAGCATACTTCCCATCATGACACCGGCGCTTAGGGTTCGCCCAAGTGCCGCGGTCACTACCGGGCTGGTATTATGAGCCTGTCTTGCCGTCTCTACCACCTCTCTTGTCGTGCAGGCAAAAGCCCTGATCTGTGCTTCGGCTGCCGTTGCACGTACCATGTAATCTTTCATCTCAACATCTCCTCAAAACCCAGTATTTTTCAAAGAGCTTACTTACCCTGTTCCCTGGCTACCACATACACACGTTCACTGGTATCCGTGACCGCCAATCCCGTGTCTGCGTCCATTACCTCCACCACGGACATGCCCGCTTTTTCTACGAGTCCGGTCATCTGTTCCACCGTGTACCCACGCTGGAAATGAGTCTCTGTAAATTTTCTGAAACGCTCATCCTCCTCCCTGACAAAGATAGTCAAATCATATTCATTGATTTCCTCCTCAGGGTCATAGATGTTCTCCCAGATAAAGCTACAATCATCCCGGTTCTCCGCAATCGTAGTATCCCCGATTACCTCGCGGTATTTATATGCGGTGTTGAAATCAAAGATAAAAACACCGCCGGGAAACAGATAATTGTTTATTAATGAGAATACCGTCAGAAGCTCTTCCTCTTCCAGGATATAATTCAGGGAGTCGCAGACGCTGAACACAGTTCCTACCGTACTGTAAAGCTCCAATTCACGCATATCCTGCAACAGATAAAGAATTTCCGAGCCGCTCTGTTCCTTTTTTTTCATGGCAATATTCAGCATGGACTCAGAGATATCCACGCCAATCATATCATACCCTTTTTCGTACATCAGCTCCGTGAGCGTCCCGGTTCCGCAGCCCAAATCCACCACTAAATTTTTCTCCGAATCCAGAATATCCTCTACATCCCTCTCAGGAGCTGACACACCATACTTTTGAATCAAAGAATCCAGGCGCTCCCCCCACTCTCTGTAAGGGGTATTATCCATCAGTTCGTCATACACGCCCGCAAAATCCTGATATGCATTCATATCCGCTCTCATTCTGCCGTCCCATCGGCCTGCTTTTATTCACCAAGCTTCATCGCAATCACAACACCAACCGCCATTGCCGCAACGCCTGTCAGCACATTGATTATCGTCACTGCGGGGAAGGTACCCATCAGAAGAATTGCAAAAGGAGAAGCAATAATCAGACCGATGATTGCCCAATAAGCATACATCGGAAACTTTTCAAAGATAATTTCAACCAGCTTTGCAATTCCGAACATACCTGCCACAACACCAAGACCAAAAGGAATCAGAATACCAAGCCCTGTGATAATTCCGTTTACATCAAAGTGCGCTAACGCAGAAAAGAAATCCTTGACAGCATTCAAAACCGGATAATAAAAGCCCATGAGCATCAGTACCATAGAACCGCTGACTCCGGGAATTACCATGGTTGCAGATGCAATAATGCCCACGCCAAACAGCTTCAATACGTTCACAAAGCCAAAAGAAAGGTCTGCCGCCGTGCCCTCGGACTCTCCCATTGCAGCCATGCCGACAACAAGTGCAAAAAACAGAAGTCCTGCAATAACATGACCCACTCTTATTTTGTTTCCCTTTACATTCTTCCAGATAGCCGGAAGACCTCCCAGAATCAGACCAATAAAAAGAAGATTTGTCTGAATGGGAAAATTATCAAACAGCCAGGTCAATCCAAAGGAGCTCGCCGCGATTGCAAGCACCATACCGATTGCAATCGGGATTAAAAACATAACGCTCTTCTTAAACTCGCTGAACAGGTGGGTAATACAATGAATCAACTTATCGTAAATACCCATGGACACCATCATAGTGCCCCCGCTGACTCCGGGAACAATGTTTGCAATTCCGATTACAACACCTTTTAAAATACTTTTAATCATTTTTACTCTCCAATCTCTCTTCAATTCTGCATTATCCGACTTTTCGATTATAAACAGCCTGCGGCTTATCTGTCCATTAAAATTTCCTTAATTTACCGGAACAAAAGCAATCTTTACGCTTTCTTAACGCACTCACCCAGATACTTTTGCAAAAATGCCAATAATTTATCCATCTCCTCATCTGTCCCCACTGTAATGCGAAGGCAATTGGAGATTCTGGGTTTATTCCAGTATCTCACATAAATGTCCGCCTCCCGGAGTGCCTTAAAGATCTGTTCTGCCGGAACACTTTCGTGGGATGCAAAAATAAAGTTTGCTTTGGAATCCGGGAAGGAAAATCCCATTTCTTTCAGTTCCTTCTTTACACGCTCTCTGGTCGCCACAATCTTCGCAGTGGTTTCTCTGAAATAGGCATCATCCTTCACCGCCTCCACACCAAGCACCTGTGCGGGATAGTTCATGGTATAGGAATTAAAGGAAAACTTCACATCATTCAGATACTGAATCAGCTTTTCATTTCCGATACAAAAGCCGATTCGCATCCCGGCCATGGCCCGGGACTTGGAAAAGGTCTGTACAATCAGCAGATTATCATACTTTTCCAGCAGCGGAAGCGCGCTGACACCTCCAAAATCAATATAAGCCTCATCCACAATGACAACCACATCCCTGTTGGCTGCGATAATTCTCTCTACTGTTTCCAGACTCTCCAGCAAGCCGGTAGGCGCATTGGGATTCGGGAAAATCACGCCTCCGTTAGGCTGCTCATAATCCTCCGGCCGGATATGCCAGTCTTCGGTCAGAGCACAGGTCTTATAAGGAATTCGGTACAGTTCAGCCCACACATCATAAAAGGAATATGTCACATCGGGAAACAAAATCGGCTTATCGCTGTTAAAAAATGTCATAAAAGCCATAGACAGCACATCGTCAGACCCCACCCCGACAAAAACCTGCTTTGGATTTACATGATAATATTCTGCCAGTGCATTCACCAGAGGTGTTGTATTTGAATCAGGGTAAAGCCGCAATGCATCGCAATCCAATGTCTCGGCCAGCTTTGTAACTCCGGGAGCCGGCGGATACGGACACTCATTCGTATTTAATTTGATAATGTGCGCCTTTTTCGGCTGTTCTCCCGCCACATAAGGCATTACCTTTCGTACATTTTCTTCCCAATTCATAACTTGTTTAACTCCTTTCGGTAACTCTCGGCCTGTATTTCCTCTCCCAGCTGCTGATAGCAGCGGACAAGCCCCTCCAGAGGTTCACGCCCGCCTGCATTGATGTTCAAAATAGGCTGTGTCTCATATACTGCATTGTAATACCAGATGGCTGCTTCCTCATAATCCTGTATTCCTTCATAAAAATACCCCAGTTCACAGCAGATTTCCGAATTTGCCTTCCCCGCTATAACCTTCGAGGTATACTTGAAAAAGGTTACAACATCTCCCGACAGTCTCGCCGCCCTTGCAGCAACACAGCTTGCCTCTGCAATCTCTTCACCGCTGCGCCCACTGTCAGCCGCCGAGCTTTCAAAGAAGGGCAGTGCCTGTGCAAAATCCTCCTCATCCCCTGCAATCATCAGCTCCCTCGCATAGAAATTGTGCAATCGTCTCGACAGACGATATCCGTTTCTGCAGTGCCTGCCAAAGCTTTCCAGGTCCCTCTTCGCATGGCTTTCTCCCGGAAGATGCGTAATCACAATATCACTGTCATACACCACAGGCTCCAGACGTACCGTCTCATGAACAGGTTCTTCCCATACAAAGTCCCGCTTTCTCTTAAACAGCTTCGGTCGGTATTCCTCATCGAAATTATATACCGCGCCAAATTGCAGTTGATTGGCATATTTCATCTGTACAATCTCAACTTCCGGGAGAAGTGTCTCCTTCAGCACACGGAATCTCTCCCGATTTTCCTCTGACAAAACCTCATCTGCATCTGCTGAATATATGTATTCACAAGCCGCCTTGGAAAATGCAAAGTTTCTTGCGGCGCTGAAGTCATCAATCCACACGAAATCATAAAGCCGCGCCCCATATCGCGCCGCGGTTTCCTTGGTAGCATCCGTTGAGCCGGTATCCACAACTATAATTTCATCCACCAAATCAGCGATACTGTCCAGACATCTCCCTAAAATCTTCTCTTCATTTTTGACAATCATACACAGGGAAATTGTAACCATAAAAACCTCCATTCCAAATCGCTTTATTGCGTAGGAACACAAGCCGCATCGTTTTCAAATGGGCTTTCCGGTCGAACAGTTACATAATACCAAAAATAGGATAACGGTACAACCGGAATCCTTAAAAAATTAAGAAAACCAATCCGAAAGCCAGTGTGATATAGGGTAAAAAGGGCACCGGCTGCTTTAAATTCCCCCTTCTGTCAACATTGTGATAAAGCAGCTGCACCGGGGCCAGAATTCCGAAAGCCAAAAGCATATGAAGCAGAAATTCCATGAACCCCATTCCTTCCGCTGCCTCCGCCATCGCACATACGCAGAAAGCATAGCAATCCGCTCTTCCATACATTTTTGTAAAGACAAGCAACTGGAGCAGGCAAAATAAACCAAGTTCCAACAGCATTTCTCCTTTCAGAGTGCCGTTTAAAAGTATCAGAACTGCCGCCGCTGTCCCCGAAATCCACCAGGTAAAATTGTACACCTCACAGGTACGGCAGTCTGTCACACAGGCAAATAAGAGACAGACGGTGATTACCGTCCAGAGAGCCTCCCTCATCGCAGTCTCGTCCTTATTTCATCCAATACGCTGCCATTTACTCCAATCGTACTGAAGGAAGGATAATCCTCCAGCTGCTTATCACCCTTATAGGCACGTACCGTAATCTCGTAGTTTTCATTCTCCGGGGCATACAGCGGAATCATGAATTGAATCTGCTCCTCCTGCGCATACAGCGGCGCTGTGTACGTAAATGTCCGGTTGAAATCCGGGTTGAGGGCTGTCAGTTCCTCCGGGAATTCAACCTCCACCCGTTCTGCATAGCCATAGGTTGTAATGTAAAGGATGCCGCTTTCTCCCCGCTTGAATACAGGGTTGTGAGGCTCCAGAATTCTCTCTACCCGGGTTTCCAGGGCAAACTCCGTCACCGAGCGGCTCTCTTTTCTGGCATTTCCCACGTTATCCACGGCGCAGGCCGTCACCGTAAAATCTCCCGTAAACAAAGGATCCTCCTCTGTAATGTCCACCTGTACCATTCCGCTTTCATCCGGCTCGTAGATTCTCTCAGCGAAATTGTCCTGATTACTGATTTTTAAATAGAATTCCTTTACCCCGGACAAATCATCAGACGCACTTACCGTCAAATATACCGTCCGGCTGTTCCTGTCTATTGTCTGGCCGCTGCTCAGTGTCTCCAAGCCGCTGAAAACAGGGCCTTCTGAGTCCGCAATTATCCGGAGGGCATTCTGGGAATCCCTCTCCCATTCAGAGTACACAATCTTTTCCTGAAAATCTGCACCCGCCACCGGCGTCACAGTGATTGTCTTTCCGTGCAGTTCAGGGTTTAACGTAAATGCCTTCTCAAAGCTTACCACTCCTGCATTACTGTTTCTGGCTGCCGCAGTATACATGCCGTCTCCCAGAACCGGATTTCCTTCTGTCTTTTGCAAAAACTCTGCGCTGTTTAAAGCAGCTGTGGAAGTCAACGGCACCGTATAAGGAATCTTCGTGATATATCTCTGCTCCATGCCATCCGTTCCCGCCACACGGGAGTCCAGAATCTGATAGTTAATCTGGTAATCCTCCCGGGCTTTTCCCTCCATATAGGAATGAAAGGAAAGTAAAAATGAAGTACTTCCGTCGGCCCTGGCATACCAGGTCTGATTGTCTGCTCCTGGACAGATATTTTCATAATCTCTCCCGTCAATCACGCTGCTGATATGCAGCGTTTCCGTAAACAATTCCCATGCCACAGCTGCTCCGTCCAGACGCACGTGCGTTGTGCCGGATATATTCCCGGCCACATCCACCGCAGCCAGATGCAGATACTGTGTACCACCTGTGAGCGGTAAGGTAAGCTTCGTAGTCTGTAACAGGCTTCCCGCATTCCGGGCGTTAGAAGCAGATACCTGTGTGCCGCTCTGACTGTCCACCCTGTAAAGGTATCCCTTCACACCAGACACCAGTATGTTTTTCGTAATGTTGGAGACACACAGAGGCAGCTCCGTCCCCGCTTCATAGGACTCTGCCTTATGGTAATAAGCAGTTCCGTTGTCTGACGGCTTCTTCCATGTGACAGTAACTGCACTGCTTCCGGCCTCTTCGATTTCGATGCCGGCAGCGTTTA
>JBJEJG010000043.1:2525-3874 GCA_051877795.1 Acetatifactor sp. | reverse complement strand
AAGAAAAACCTGATATATACCCTCCCTTTCACAAGAGGAGGGTACAGAAATGAAAAATCACGGAATATACCCTCCGTGCGCAGTGAGGCAAGGGTATGCAGAAGAAAAAATATTATATATACCCATTTATATAATGAAGGAATAAAACGTATATTCTTGCAAGAAATAGAAAGTAAGGAGCAATAAGATAAGAAACAAAAGGTAAGAAGCAATAAGATAAGAAGCAATAAGATAAGAAACAATAAGTAAGAAACAAAAGGTAAGAAACAAAAGATAAGAAACAATAAGTAGGAAACAGGAGTAATGACATGGGACGTTTGATGAAATATCTGAAGGATTATAAAAGGGAATCCATACTGGCGCCGCTGTTTAAACTGCTAGAGGCATTTTTTGAACTGCTGGTTCCCCTTGTCATGGCAAATATCATTGACAGAGGTATTGCCGAATCAGACATGGGCTATATCGGAAAGATGGGGCTGTGCCTGATTACGCTTGCTGTGGTAGGCTTAGTCAGTTCCATCACTGCTCAGTTTTTTGCGGCAAAGGCTGCGGTGGGATTCTCTACCAAGCTGCGCCAGGCACTGTTCGACCATATTCAGGGGTTAAATTTTACCAATATTGATAAGGCGGGTACCTCCACTATGATTACCCGTATGACAAGCGATATCAATCAGGTACAGTCCGGCGTGAATATGGTACTGCGACTGTTCCTGCGTTCTCCGATTATTGTGTTTGGCGCCATGATTATGGCGTTTACCATAGATGTGAAGAGCGCGCTGATTTTTGTGGTTGCGATTCCGTTGCTGGCAGTCGTGGTGTTCGGTATTATGATGTGGACAATGCCGCTGTATAAAAAGGTACAGGCAGGTCTTGATAAGGTGCTGGGCATCACCAGAGAAAATCTGACCGGCGTCCGTGTCATCCGTGCTTTTCATAAGGAAGAAGAGGAAGAGGCAAAATTTAAGAGCTATACCAGGGCGTTGGCAGACAGTCAGATTTTTGTGGGCAAAATCAGCGCTGTGATGAATCCGGTGACCTATGTGATTGTCAACGGTGCCATCATTGCTTTGATTTATACCGGAGCCATTCAGGTTAATGTGGGCAATCTGACTCAGGGTGAGGTAATTGCCATTATCAATTATATGTCCCAGATTCTGGTGGAACTGGTGAAGCTGGCTAATCTGATTATCACCATCACAAAGGCGCTGGCATGCGCCGACCGTGTAGCCGGTGTATTTGAAATTCAGAATGAAAGTACGGAGGCGCTGTGTGAGGCTTATGATGTGAAGTGCAGTGCCGAAATAGTTGCAGAGAGCGGGAAGTTTGCAGAAAACGAAATGTTTGCGGAG
>JBJEJG010000043.1:0-2425 GCA_051877795.1 Acetatifactor sp. | reverse complement strand
CCGGAGAACTTGCAGAGCCCGACAAGGCATCAACTCCCTTCGTGCAGTTTGATCATGTGTCTCTGACCTATGCAGGAGCGGGCGCCGAGACGCTGCACGATATGAATTTTACCGTAAACAGGGGAGAGACGGTTGGTATCATCGGAGGTACAGGCTCCGGTAAGTCCTCGTTGGTGAACCTGATTCCCGGTTTTTATCCTGCCACCGAAGGCGCAGTACTTCTGGAGGGCCAGGATATCCGAAGGTTGCCGGAGGAAGAGCTCCGGAACCGAATCGGGGTTGTGCCGCAGAAGGCGGTGCTTTTCAAAGGAACCATCCGAAGCAACCTGCAGTGGGGAAAGCCCGATGCCACGGAGGAAGAGATGTGGGAGGCCATTGACACAGCTCAGGCGAGAGAGGTTGTGGAGGGCAAGGCAGGTATGCTGGATGCGAAAATTACCCAGAGTGGAAAAAATCTTTCCGGCGGACAGCGTCAGAGGCTTACCATTGCGAGGGCATTGGTGAGAAAGCCAGAAATACTGATTCTGGATGACAGTGCTTCTGCTCTGGATTATGCCACGGATGCAAAACTGCGCGCTGCACTGAAGAAGCTGGCGGGCAGTACAACCACCTTCATTGTGTCGCAGAGAGCTTCTACCATCCGCCATGCGGATAAAATTATTGTTTTGGACGATGGCGAGATGGCAGGCATCGGAACCCATGAAGAACTTCTGAAGAACTGTGATGTTTATCAGGAAATTTATTATTCCCAATACCCGGAGGAGAGAACAAAGGCGGTAAAGGAGCAGGAGGGAGGCGCAGACGATGGCAGACAGTAGGTTGTTGAAAGAGAAAAACGTCGTACCGAAGCAGAAAACACTTGATGCTGCTGTGCAGAAGAAAGCCATGCAGATGGCAACGCTGAAGCAGGTGTTGAATTATATCAGAAAATACTGGCTTCTGGTGGGACTTTCTCTGGTGCTGGCGGCTGTGACCGTCATTCTCACTCTGTACGTTCCGATACTGACAGGAGATGCGGTGGACTTGCTGCTGGGAAAAGGGGCGGTAGATTTCGGTGCGGTTTTTGGCATCATGAAGAAGATAGCTCTGGCTATGGTGGTCACGGCGGTAGCGCAGTGGGTGATGAATACCTGCAATAACCATATCACTTACCATGTTGTAAAGGATATTCGTGAGGATGCCTTTCAGAGGCTGGAGCAGCTTCCTTTAAAATATCTGGATGCCCATGCCTATGGAGATATTGTGAGCCGAGTCATCGCCGATGTGGACACCTTTGCGGACGGTCTGTTGATGGGCTTTACTCAGCTGTTCACCGGTGTGCTGACCATTTTCGGCACGCTGGGCTTCATGCTGGTTACAAACGTTCCCATCGCTCTGGTGGTGGTATGTATTACCCCTGTTTCCTTTTTGGTGGCGAGGTTTATCGCAACCAGAACCTTTTCCATGTTCAAACTCCAGTCCGAGACAAGGGGTGAGCAGACCTCTCTGATTGAAGAAATTGTCGGCAATCAGAAAATTGTCAAGACTTTCTCCCGGGAGGAGGCTGTAAAAGAAGAGTTCGCGGAGATTAACGCCAGATTGCAGAAATGCTCCTTGAAAGCTATCTTTTTTTCTTCGATTACAAACCCGGCAACCCGTTTTGTCAACAGCCTTGTGTATGCGGGCGTTGGTATCTTCGGCGCTTTTGTGGCAATCCGGGGCGGCATCAGCGTGGGAAGGCTGTCCTGCTTCTTAAGCTATGCAAATCAGTATACAAAACCTTTCAATGAGATTTCCGGCGTGGTGACGGAGCTGCAGAATGCGCTTGCCTGCGCGGCGCGTATCTTTGAACTGATTCACGAGGAGCCGCAGGTTCCCGACAACGAGAATGCTCTTGTACTTAAGCGTGCACAGGGGAATGTAAAGTTGGAAAATGTGTATTTCAGTTATGTCCCTGACAGGAAGCTCATTGAGAATTTCAACCTGGAGGTGAAGCCCGGACAGCGTGTTGCCATCGTGGGTCCTACGGGCTGCGGAAAGACCACGGTTATCAATCTCCTGATGCGGTTTTATGATGTGGACAGCGGAAGGATTCTGGTGGATGGCACCGACATCCGGGATATTACAAGAGGAAGTCTGCGCACAAGCTATGGTATGGTGCTGCAGGAGACCTGGCTGAGAGCGGGAACCATCCGCGACAATATCCGTATGGGAAAGCCGGATGCGACAGATGAAGAGGTGAAGGAGGCTGCAAAGGCAGCCCATGCACACAGCTTTATCAAGCGGCTGCCCGATGGCTACGATACGGTGATTACGGAGGACGGCGGAAGTCTCTCCCAGGGACAGAAGCAGCTTCTGTGTATTGCAAGAGTGATGCTGTGTCTGCCGCCCATGCTGATTCTGGATGAGGCAACTTCATCCATTGACACAAGAACCGAAATCAAGA
>JBJEJG010000042.1:0-3880 GCA_051877795.1 Acetatifactor sp. | reverse complement strand
TCTCCTGCGTCACCGGTGAGGAGAAGCTGTGCCACTACATCACCTATCTGGGCGCGGAGCTGGGCTTCGGCGTATCCTCGGAGCAGGGGGTCTACTCCAGCGACTCCACGCCCTTCGCGGACAAGGGGGTCCCCGCGGTTTCCTTCGCCCGCCGGGCGCCCAACAATACCGCCACCATTCACAACAGTTATGATACTCTGGCGCTGATGAAGGGAGAGCAGATGGTGGAGGATATCGACTTCCTGATTGCCTTTGCCGACCGCATGGCCAATGCGAAGCACTGTCCCGTGGCCCGGGAGATCCCGGAGAATATGAAGGAAAAGCTGGACGTGTATCTCAACCGCAAACGGGGGAACTGACGGCTTTTGGGGATCAAATCAAAGGAGACGATGGTATGGATAACATGGAAACCTTTAAGATCACCGAAACCGGAGACCTGACTGCCGCTCAATGCTGTCAAGGGTTTTGCGGGGGATATCTTTGTCCGGGTGTTTCACCGTTACCCGCCCCGGCACCGGACGGTAACGCTGTCGGCCTGGCTGAATGCCGCCGCTTTGGAGCGGAATATCAATTTCTCCCAGGTGTTACAGGACGCACTGAAAACACAAATGGGAATCCGTTAATATGTGCCTGCCGCTCCCGATGATCGGGGGCGGCCTTCAAATAGTGCGGCGGCTTCCCGGTGGAGCCGGAGGAAGCGCTTGTGCGGGGAATGGACAGAATGCGGGAGCACTTCGGGAAGGCCGTCATCAAGGACGTGGACAACAAGCGGATCCCCACCATCGTTACCATTGTAGGCGCGGTGCCGGCCGTGGTGATCAACTGGGGCGACGTCACCCTGGAGGCCGTCGTGGGCGGCGCTCTCAGTGGCCTGTCCTCCACCGGTCTGCACCAGCTGTTCAAGCAATGGATCGACAACGGCGGCGCAGCTGACAAATGATAATTACATAAAGAATGATCCCCGTCCTTGGAGTTATCCAGGGGCGGGGATACCTATATCAGATTACTGTGCTTTTACAGCATTCGTCCAGAAATAACGGGTGTCGCCGTCTCCGTCTTCCCCGCCCCATACGCATAAGTAAGCTTTGTAATACAAACCAGGAGTACCAGTGTAGTCTACATGACCACTATGGTAATCGTCATTATAGCTGAGCATACCGGAAGTTGTGTCGTGAAAATAAGTTTCCTTCCATTCCCAATCATTAATATTACTGCTGTTCGTACTACACTCATAAAACTTTACGAATAAAACTCCCAACTCGTCCATTGTGCCGGTTCCCTGCACATCAAACCAAGCTTGAACAACGCCGTTCCCTGCGGCATATACATAGGCACCATAAGTATCCAGGTAAGCGCTTGCGCGTGGTTGTACCGTCTCGGTTGTTGTAGCGCGGGCTCCAATTGGAATCAGTAAAGTTATCATTAGAACCATGGCAACAAATCGAATAAATCCAAATTTTACTTGTTTTTTCATAATCTTCTTATCCTTTCCCAACAGAATCAATCATTATTTTTATATCTTCCAGAGATATATTCCCGGAAATAATACATTCGAAGGAATCTGAAATCCAAACAGCACGAAGTTGTTCTGCGTTTTCAAATATATAGTAGTCAATTCCTTCAGAATTATAGATTTCGACGATTTCTTCTTCAATTTCGATGTTTTGCTGCTTAAAGGATGTATAAGTTTGAACACGTATTGTTAAATCAGCGTCGGAATTTGTATAGTGCGCACGGTAAACCCTTTGCATTGGCGTTAGATCTTCCTCAATTTTATCTAACACATATCCGTCTGGTATCCATGTTGGTACTATGCTTGAGTCAATTTTATTCTCTTCCAAAAGATCCTGGAGGCACTTGTATTCAGAGTTGTTGGTAGTGTCTGGGCCGCTGAGTTCCGCGCTCTCATTACTAACAAAGGAAAAGGTTTCCTTTGCCCACCTAGCAACTACATTCCAGATATCCTCCCATCCAAATGCTTTAGCCGTCAGAGGAATACACAGCACCAGCACAATTGCCGCTGCAGCTGCGATCAACCTACGCAGCCATGGCCGGGCAGATCTTTCAGGCTTTTCTGTCTCCGGAGTATATTCAGGGAGTTCCTCCTCCGCAGGAAGATAATGCTGCTGAAAAGATTCCCAGGATTCCTGTGCAGTTTTTCCGGTGTTATTTGTATTTCTTCTATTCGCAAGCACCTCCATTACATAAAGAATTAATTCTGTATCCGATTCCTGCTCCATGGGAGCTTCGGCATCTAACCGCAGAATTTCTTCGAGATCTTCCGTCGTCATGGAGTCGTATTGGGAAAAATCCCGACTTCCACGGTCCCGATCCTCGGACATTCTGTTTCCTCCTTTCACTTGCTTATGTATTCAAGCTGACAAATGGTGACATTATTTTCCAATTTTTTTCTGAAGCAGTTCCTTTGCCCTCTGGACCAGCTTTTTACAGGCACTGACGGATATCCCTCTGGCCTCGGCCATCTCCAGGTGTGACCTGCCGTCCACGGCCATTTCCTTGATCAGCCGGAATTCCTCCAGATCCGCAACGTTCTCATATAGAATATCCAGGCTGACCTTATCCTCGGAAAACGATGCCTCCCGAATCTGCGTAGCCAGGTAATTGGACAGGATCTGTTTTGCGGTCTCCCGGCTTCGTTTCATGTTTTGGATGGTAAATTTCAGCGTTTTCACCAGCCACCCCTTTGGATTTGGACTGTTGCAAAATTCCTCCGGCTTCTGGCAGGCGATCTGAAACGTCTCCTGTACCGCCTCCTCTGCCAGTCCTTCCTCCGACAATGCGCTGCGGGCATAGCAGATCAGCATATCATGCATTTCAAGGTACAGCTTTTCAATCATCTTGTTTTGTTCCGTGTTCACTAGGCGCTTCCCTCTTTCCGACGATCGAATAGTAAATTTATCCAACCGTTACTTTAGAGTAGCAGATATTTTGTCGGATTTCAATATTTTCTTTGCATTTTTGAATAAAATGGTCACCTCTTACCAAGTTCGAGACATAAATATTTTAGCCGGGATATCTTCCTGACGAAATATATTGTCAAAAGCGGCAGATTCAGAATATTTTCCGTAGCCGCTATTTCCTGAGGTGTGCCTCATGGTGTGTGCCTTTCTCACCTGATAGAATTCTGTCGATTTTTGACAGAAGAGGGGATTTTTATGAGAAAAACATACCACGTTATCTTAAAATGCATCTTCTACGAGAATCTGATCCGAACACGATCCCGATTGGGGCTGACCCAGTCTCAGATGGCGGAAAAGCTTGCAATGGATGACCGGTCTTACATCGATCTGGATCATGGGAAGACCTGCTGCAGTGCTGTCACCCTGGCACTGTTCCTGGTGTATGTCTGTGAGGATGTATATAGCTTTGTGGAGGAGCTGCGCAATGCATTTGATGCGGGAACACACCGGGCGGCATAAAGCACTGGCCATTATGGACTCCATGTCCTACCGTGTACCGCGGGAGGTCACAAAATACAGGACATACGCAAGGGGAAATGCCTACCCGGTATGCCCACGGTGCGGCATGTGCATTGAGCGGGAATACATGGATTACTGCGACCGCTGCGGCCAGCGGCTGGACTGGAAGATGTTTCCGGACTGGTAGAAAGGATGAAATGTGGATTATTACGGATTGATTGCCGGAGAAAAATGTTGTATGATTATCATAGGGGGCGATACTATGGACAAAATCGAAACATTAAAGAATTGGATATCGGAGAGTAATCGGATTGTCGTCTTTACAGGAGCCGGCGTGAGCACGGAATCCGGCATTCCGGATTTTCGCAGCACCGACGGACTGTACAATCAGAAATTTGAGTACCCGCCGGAGACCATTATCAGCCACAGCTTTTATGAGC
>JBJEJG010000041.1:0-20131 GCA_051877795.1 Acetatifactor sp. | reverse complement strand
AAGACTAAGAAGAGAATTCCCGGAGCTGCTGCTGATAAGGCAGCAGCTTCTTTTATGTTGTGGCAGTATTTGTAAGAAGGAAAGGAAAACGGCATGGCATCTCCCATCATTTCATTTCAGGACTTTGGATTTCAATATATGGCGCAGGCGGAACCTACATTGCATCATATCAATCTGGATATTTATCCCGGAGAAAAGATTTTGATAGCGGGCGCTTCGGGAAGCGGTAAGAGCACTATTGCCAGCTGTATCAATGGTTTGATTCCCTTTTCTTATCCCGGAAAAAGTACGGGCAGGCTGTTGGTGGATGGAAAGGAAGCGGAGAAGAGCAGTATCTTTGAACTGAGCCACACAGTGGGTACGGTATTGCAGGATACGGACGGGCAGTTTATCGGCCTGACGGTGGGAGAGGATATTGCCTTTGCTCTGGAGAATGACTGCGTGCCGCAGGATGAGATGAAGGAGACTGTGGAGCGGGTGGCGGAGCTGGTGGACATTGAGCATCATCTGGAGTACGCACCCCATGAGCTCTCAGGCGGGCAGAAGCAGAGAGTCAGCCTGGCGGGCGTTATGGTGGATGAAGTGAAGGTGTTGTTGTTCGATGAGCCGCTTGCCAATCTGGACCCGGCTGCCGGACGAACTACCATTGAATTGATAGATACCGTACAGGAATGTACGGGTGCAGCGGTTGTCATCATTGAGCACCGTCTGGAGGATGTGCTCTGGCGTCATGTAGACCGTATTGTGTTGATGGAGGATGGCTGCATTCTGGCAGATTTGCCCACAAAGGAGCTTCTTTGCAGCAATCTGCTGCAGGAGCACGGTATCAGGGAGCCGCTGTATCTGACGGCACTGCGCTATGCAGGAGTTCCTGTTACTCCGCAGCTTGAGCCCCAGCATGTGGACAGTCTGATTCTGACAGAGGAGCAGAAGGCTGTTGTACGGGGCTGGGTGAGCAGGAGGACGGATAACGACGGGAACCGGGCAGAGCAAAAAGAGCTTTTGAAAGTGGAAAATCTGGATTTTGGCTATTCAAAGGAAACGCTTGCCCTGAAGGATGTCAGCTTTACGGTACATGCGGGTGAGATGGTCAGCATCGTGGGTAAGAACGGCGCGGGCAAGAGCACACTTGCCAAGCTGATTTGCGGCTTTGAAACGCCCACGTCGGGACGGATTTCCCTTAGAGGGCGCGATTTGGCAGGGGATACCATCAAGGAGCGTGCCGCTTCCATCGGCTATGTAATGCAGAATCCCAACCAGATGATTTCCAAGCCAATGATTTGGGATGAGGTGGAGATGGCTCTTTTGCAGACAGATATGACAGCAGAGGAGAGAAAGGAACGGGTGGAGGAGACCTTGAAGATATGCGGTCTGTACCCCTTCCGCAAATGGCCTGTATCCGCGCTTTCCTTCGGTCAGAAGAAGCGTGTCACCATTGCCAGTATTCTGGTGCAGAGACCGGAAATCATCATCCTGGACGAGCCGACTGCCGGGCAGGATTATCGTCACTACACCGAAATTATGGAGTTTTTGAAGGAACTGAACGGACAGGGCTATACCATTCTGATTATCACACACGACATGCATCTGATGCTGGAGTACACCTCCAGGGCAGTCGTGTTCTGCGAGGGGAGACTTCTGGCAGATACCTCTACCGCACGTGTGCTCAACAATCCGGAGCTGGTGAAAAAGGCAAGCCTGAAGGAGACAAGTCTTTATACGCTGAGCCTTGCATGCGGTATAGAAGAGCCTTTACAGCTTACGGAAGCTTTTATCCGCCATGAGAAGGAGGTGCGCTGAGATGGCAAAGGTGGCAGTCCTGAGTTATATTGACAGAAAGAGTATTGTACATGCCCTCACAGGCACAACCAAGCTGGTATTTTTTCTTGCCTGGAGCGTAGCGGCCATGGTGACCTATGACACAAGAGTACTGCTTTGTATGTTCATCGGAAGCCTGTTGATTTTCCGCATCAGCAGAGTGAAATACAGAGAGGTGAGTGTGGTGCTGGGACTGGCGGCGGTGTTCCTGCTTTTGAACAATCTGTTCGTCTATCTGTTTTCGCCGGAGTACGGCGTGGAGCTCTACGAGAGCCGTACGCTGCTTTGTGCCATTGCGGGTCGTTATACCATCACCGCCCAACAGCTGTTTTATCACTTCAATATGTCCATGAAGGTGATTTGCGTTGTGCCGGTGGCACTGCTGTTTATTGCGTGCACCGACCCCAGCGAATTTGCGGCAAGCCTTGCCTCTATCGGTGTCAGCTACCGTGTAGGTTATTCCGTGAGCCTTGCTCTGCGCTATATTCCCGACGTGCAGAGAGAGTACCATAACATCAGTCAGGCGCAGCAGGCGAGAGGAATTGATCTTGCGGGTAAGGATAAATTTTTCACGCGGCTGAAAAATTCTGTGGCTATCCTGCTTCCTCTGGTGCTATCCAGCTTAAACCGCATCGAGACGGTGAGCAACGCCATGGAACTGCGCGGTTTCGGACGGAAGAACAAGAGGACATGGTATGTCCGGAGGAAAATGCAGAAAAACGACTGGATAACACTTGCTTTGGCGGTGCTTGTGCTGGCATTCAGTCTGATTGTCACATTTTGGGACGGAAGCAGGTATTTCAATCCGTTTGTTTAAAGAGTGAGAGGAACTTCTGATATGCAGTTCAGTATCCTGCATCCGGGAGGAAGCTCGCCCAGGACTTCCGGTGACTGTGCCGTATGGATATACATGGTGGCAAGCCCGTTTTTGTAGGCACCCCATGCATCAGCCTGCCAGTCGTTTCCTATCATGACGGATTCTTCCGGGATCAAATGATATTTTTCCAGCAGTGCACCGTAGAAAAGGGGAGAGGGTTTCATAACACCTAAATCTGAAGAGATAAATACATCATCAAATAAATCATAAATCCCCAGACTGCGGAGCTCCGGCTCCGTGAACAGACGCTGTGCGTTGGAAAGCAGATAAACCTTTTTGTTACGGAGGTGCAATTCCTCCAGCAGATTTTTTGCACCGTCATAGAGCCGGACATGGTCCAGAGACAGAGCGCGGAACATCAAAGCCCAGTGGAAAATCATTTCCTCAGTGGGAGTGATACCTTTGACAAGGTAGAGTCTGCGGAGTACCTCTGCCAGATTCACTTCGATTTCTCTGAGAGTAGGTGCATAATTCATGAAGAGAGCGAACTCCTGGGGAAATTTCTGTTTTGTGGGAATGGCTGTTATTCGCTGATGGTTTTCCGACCGAATCTGTTCGATGTGCTTTTCGTAAGCTTTTTTTAGTTCCGCTGCCGTATAGGAGGCACCCTGTAAAGTCATGTATGATGACATATATTTCCAAAGAGAAGGCTTTCTCTCGTTGGTGCGGATATCTACCAGAGTTCCGTACAAATCAAAAATGTAATTCTGATACATAAAAATCCCCCTGATTGTCATTCTGTAAATTAAAATAAAAAGTAGCAGAAAATTTCGAAAATTACAATAGTTTTCGAAAAAACTATAGCCAAAAACGTCGGCAAAGGCTACAATGAATTTCTGGCGAGGTAAATAAGCTTCTGCCGTAAATTGCATGCCAAGCCGTCAGCCGAGGCAGAAAAAGGGAGGAAATATGTTAAAATTGGAAAAGGATTGGTGGAAAAAAGCAGTTATCTATCAGATTTATCCCCGCAGCTTTCAGGACAGCAATGGGGACGGCATAGGGGATATTCAGGGCATTATCAAAAGACTGCCCTATCTGGAGAAGCTGGGAATTGACTGTATCTGGCTTTCACCTGTGTGCAGGTCCCCTCAGGATGATAACGGCTATGACATCTCCGATTATCAGGATATTGACCCTATGTTCGGTACTCTGGAGGACATGGAACAGCTGATGGAGGAGGCAAAAAAGAGAGGTATCGGCATTCTGGTTGATCTGGTGTTGAATCATACCTCTGACGAACACCGCTGGTTTCAGGAGGCGAAAAAGAACAGGGATAATCCGTATCATGACTATTATGTATGGCGGGATGGAATTTTGGGAGAACTTCCCAACGATATGAAATCTGTATTCGGCGGCCCTGCCTGGGAGTGGGTGCCGGAGCTGGGACAGTATTATTTTCACCAGTTTTCCGTGAAGCAGCCTGACTTAAACTGGGAGAACGGGAAGGTGCGCAGGGAGCTTTACAGGATGATTAACTGGTGGCTGGACAAGGGTGCGGTTGGTTTCCGGCTGGATGTCATCGACCAGATAGCAAAAGACCCGGAGCGAAAGGTAACCTGCAATGGCCCGAGGCTTCATGAATTTATCCGGGAGTTGAACCGGGAAACCTTCGGAAGAGGGCATTATCTGACGGTAGGAGAAGCCTGGGGGGCGGATACGGAGAGAGCGAAGCTCTACAGCAGTCCTGACGGCAGCGAATTCTCTATGGTTTTTCAGTTTGAGCACATCTGTCTTGACCAGATGCCGGGGAAGGAAAAGTGGGATTTGACGCCGCTTCCCTTTTTGAAATTAAAAGATGTACTGGAAAAATGGCAGAGGGAATTATATAAAAAGGGTTGGAACAGCCTTTTCTGGAATAATCATGATCTGCCTCGCATTGTGTCCAGGTGGGGAGATGACGGAAAATACCGGGTAGAGTGTGCAAAAATGCTTGGGGCATTATTGCATGGCATGCAGGGTACCCCCTTCATTTATCAGGGAGAGGAGCTGGGCATGACAAATGTCTGCTTTGAACCGGAGGACTATCGGGATATTGAGACACTCCATCTTTACAGGGACAGGACAGCGGCAGGTTATTCTCATGAGGAGATTATGAAGAGTATTCATGCGAAGAGCCGTGACAATGCAAGAACGCCCATGCAGTGGGATGACAGCAAAAATGCCGGATTTACGGACGGAACGCCCTGGATACGGATCAATCCCAATTACAGGGAAATCAATGCGGCAGTACAGCTGACGGATGAGAATTCCGTCTTCTGTTTTTACCGGCAACTGATTGCCCTGAGAAAGCAATATCCTGTCTTTGCTGAGGGAAAATTCCGGCTGCTGCACAGAGAGCATTCGCAGATTTTTGCTTATACAAGAGAGGCGGAGAAGGAAAAACTGCTGGTAATCTGCAACTTCTATGGGCAGGAAACGGAATATCCCGAACCGGGAGAATGGGATGGAATGGAGCTGTTGCTTTCCAACTATGGATTGAGAGAAAAGCAAAAAGAGCACAGCGTGGAGAACATGCTGCGCCCTTATGAGGCAAGATATTATTATCAGTCCTGAACTTTTCTGGCAGGCCCTGTAGAGCCGCGGACAATGAGCGGGGCCCGAAGCAAGATGGAGCTGATGGGCAGATTATTCAGAAGACAGGACATGGCGTAGTAGCCTGCCTTTCCCAGAGCGGGGCGATCCTGCCGGACAGTGGTTAAAGGAGGCTCCGTATAGGCTGTCATGGGCAGGTCATCAAAGCCGATGATGCTTAAATCCTCGGGAATTCTTAAACCCCGGTCGAGACATTCCGTAATGGCGGAAATGGCACGGATGTCATGGGAACAGATGATGGCGGTAATTCCAAGGTCATACATGCGCTGCACATGATCTTTGGTGGAATCGGAGATATAGTATCCCAACCCGATGTAGTCTTCATTGATTTCCAGACCGTATTTTGACAGCGCATTTAAATAGGAATTATATCTGGCTTTTGTGATATAGGACTCCAACGGGCCGGATATGAGTCCTATTTTTTTATGTCCGAAATCAATGAGATGTTTGACCGCCTGATCGAAGCCCTCCTGACTGTCACAGCCGATAGAGGCAATTCTGGGATTGCTGCCGATGTAGTTGTCATAAAGTACGGTGGGAACCTTGCAGGTCTTAAACTCTGCCATCCATGGATCAATCAGGGAGAAGCCCAGAATAAAAGCGCCCTGGTAGCCGTTTTGAATCATGAACACGCCATAGGGGATGGAACGCTGGAAATCCTTATCAATCGGAACCACATCCACAATCCAGCCGTCCGGCTCGGCCATCTGCTTGAAGCCGAGAATAATATCGTGTCCAAACTGATTCGGAGTGTTGTAGTCCATATTTTCAATCAGGATGCAGAGCTTTTTTTCGCGGTTCAGCATTCTTTTATTGGTATAGCCCAGCTCCACGGCTGTTTCCAATATTTTCTTCCGCATTTCGTCGCTGATGTCGGTAGCGTTGTTGAGTCCCTTGGAGACCGTACTTTTAGAGACGCCCAGCCTTTCTGCAATGTCATTGATTGTCGCCATAGCTACTGAAATCCCTTCCTGAAAAATCATCATTTTTTACAAAAAAAACAGTTCCGTTTCAACTCATTATAGCAAGTGGAAAATAAAAAAACAAGAAAATCACTAAACTTGGGAAAAACGGGGAATACTTTTCTGGGTGAGAAATTGCCTGATTTTGTGGGGATTTCGAAGAAAGAATACGAAAACGGTTTCTGAAAAGTTTCGAAACTTATGTTACGCAAAAATTCGTAAATCCATACAAAATGCACAAAACTTTTTTTTTAGAGCCACAAAAATGTAAAACATGCACAAAAATACGCTTGACTGCGAAACTTTGCTATGTTAGTATGACCTTGCAAAGCAATACAGCATTCTGAACCAACAAGAATTTTAGGGAGGAAATTTTAAAATGAAGAAAAAAGTAATTGCTATGTTAATGGCAACTGCAATGGTTGCGGCAATGGCAGGCTGCGGAAGCAGTGAGACTCCTGCAGAGAACGGTTCCGAGACATCAGGTTCTGCAACAACAGAGGTAACAGATGTTGCCCTCAAGGTATGGTGTGCACAGAACCAGGTAGATACCGGTATTATGGAAGAACAGCAGACAGCATTCGCTGCAGCGCATCCTGAGTGGAACATTACCTGGACAACTGAGATTGTCGGTGATGATAACTGTAAGACCGAACTTCTGAAGGATGTGGATGCAGGCGCAGACGTATTTATGTTCGCATCCGACCAGCTGCTTGAGATGGTTGACGCCGGTGCAATTGCTCAGCTGGGTGGTGAGGCAGAGAGGATGGTAAAGGAAGAAATTGCTGAATCCGTTCAGGCAACTGTCATGGTAGGAGATGAAACCTACGCAATTCCCTATACCCACAATACCTTCTTCATGTACTATGATAAGACCATCATGAGTGAGGATGATATTACTTCTCTTGAGAAGATTATGGCAAAAGAAACTGCAGACAATGTTTACAATTTCTATTTTGAATCCGCAGGCGGCTGGAAGCTTGGCGCTTTCTACTATGGTGCAGGCCTGACCGTGTTCGGACCGGAAGGAAATGACCTTTCCGCAGGCTGTAACTGGAACAATGAGACAGGTGTGGCTGTTACCAATTACCTGATTGACCTGATTAACAACCCGAAATGTGCATATGATGGTGAAATTGCCATATCCGAACTGGCAGCTGACCACAGACTGGGTGTTTGGTTTGACGGCGCTTGGAACTTCCCGACCTACAGCAAGGCACTCGGCGATGACCTTGGTATGGCTATCCTGCCCACCTTCAATCCCGACGGAAATGATTACCAGCTGAAGGGCTTCTACAGCTCCAAGGCAATCGGCGTAAACGCTCACTCCAAGAACATGGCAGCAGCAGTTGCTTTCGCTACCTTCCTTGGCAATGAGGAGAACCAGATTCTTCGCTATGAGAAGTCCGCACAGGTTCCTGCAAACGTTGCAGCAGCATCTATTGACGCTGTAACAACTGATCCTATGTCAGCAGTTATCGCGAAGGAGGCAAGTGAGGCAAGTGTTATGCAGCCTACACATACCACCTTCTCTTCCAGATACTGGACCTATGCAAATACAATTCCTACCGAGATCAGAAGCGGAGAGCTCAACAAGAATAATGTTCAGGAGAAGCTGGACACCTTTGTTGCATCCATGACTGCTGAATAAAATTCACGTTATATGTTTTGAGAGATTTATGATAGAATCAGGATAAGAAAGCCTTCGGGTTTTCTTATCCTTTCTTCTAAACTATGAGGAGGTTCCCATGGGACTGTTTCAGAAAAAAACCAAAGTACAGACACCTCACCGCAGACCCAGCGACGCCGGTGTGGGGGAGGCATTCAAAAAGGGAAATGTTCTGACCAGGCTTTCACTTTTGATTTTCGGCCTTGGCAATCTTGCGGCCAAACAGTTCGTCCGTGGACTTGTTTTTCTGGCGCTTGAGGTCGCTTACATTTATTACATGGTTTCCTTTGGCGCACAGGCGCTTGTCAATATGACGACCCTGGGTACCGTGGAGCAGACAAAGGTTTACAATGAGGCGCTGGGTATTTACGAGTACGCTGCCGGCGATAATTCCATGCTGTTCCTGCTGTATGGTGTTATTACCATCGTGCTGACACTGGCGGCTGTCTTTGCAGCATGTATGTCTATGAAGAGCGCATACTGCACGCAGGTGCGCAAAGAGAGGGGAATGCACATTCCCACTTTTAAAGATGATTTACTTTCCGTTCGTGAAGAAAATTTACACACTGTTATGCTGGCTTTTCCGATACTTGGCATTTTAATCTTCACGATTATTCCTCTGGTGTTTATGATATTGATTGCGTTCACCAGCTATGACCACGAACATCAGCCACCCGGAAATCTGTTTACCTGGGTTGGTTTAGATAATTTTAAGGCGATGCTGGCATCCGGCAGCAAGCTGGCTGCTACCTTCTGGCCCGTTTTGCAGTGGACTCTGATCTGGGCTGTATTTGCAACCTTCAGCTGTTTTCTTCTGGGTATGCTGCTGGCTCTTTTGATTAACCGCAAGGGAACGCGTTTCAAGGGGTTCTGGAGATTTATGTTTGTACTCTCCATTGCCATCCCTCAGTTTGTATCCCTGTTGAGCATGAGAACCATCTTCAATGCAAACGGTCCTGTGAATGTCATTTTACGACATCTGGGAGTGATTGGTATGACAGAGTCCGTCCCCTTCTTTACGGATCCGACCCTGGCAAAGATTACGATTATTCTGATTAATATCTGGATTGGTGTTCCTTATACGATGCTTTCCACTACAGGTATTTTGCAGAATATTCCCGGTGAGTTGTATGAAGCGGCAAAGATTGACGGCGCAACGGCACCTGTCATTTTCAGAAAAATCACGTTGCCCTATATGCTGTTTGTGATGACGCCCAATTTGATTACTTCCTTCACAGGAAATATCAATAATTTCAACGTTATTTTCCTGCTGTCAGGCGGCGGTCCTGACACGATGGATTATTATTACGCAGGCAAAACGGATTTGCTGGTTACCTGGCTGTACCGTCTGACCATTACACAGAAGGATTACAATCTGGGTGCAGTTATCGGTATCCTGGTATTCATTATTCTGGCTACTTTGTCACTGTTGACCTACCGGCGTACCGGTTCCTACAAAGATGAGGGGGCATTCCAATAATGAAAACAAAAAGATTTATAACCAATTCCTTATGCCATATATTGCTTGCTGTACTCAGCATTATCTGGGTGTTGCCTATATTTTATGTTATTCTGACTTCCTTCCGCAAGGAGAGCGGTTCCTACAAGAGTTATATCTGGCCCAGAGGCTTTACACTGGATAATTATAAAAACCTGTTCCAGCCTACCAGCCAGATTAACTTCGGAAGATGGTTTTTCAATACACTGATTATTGCACTGATCAGTACTGCTATCGCTGCCTTTTTCGTGCTCTGTGTCTCCTACTGCATGAGCCGCCTGCGTTTCAAGATGCGTAAGCCTTTCATGAACATTGCACTGATTCTGGGTATGTTCCCCGGCTTCATGTCCATGATTGCTATATATTACATCTTGAAGGGACTTGGCTTTTTGGAGACGGGACTGCTCAAACAGGTAGCGTTGATAATGGTGTATTCGGGAGGTGCGGGCCTCGGATTTTATATGGCAAAGGGCTTCTTTGATACGATTCCCAGAACCATTGATGAAGCTGCTTATATTGACGGCGCGACCAAGTGGGATACCTTTACCAAGATTACGATTCCTTTGTCGAAGCCTATCATTACCTATACCTTGATTACGACCTTTATGGGCCCCTGGGTAGACTACATTTTTGCAAAGGTTATCATGGGTCAGGATACCAAATATTACACCATCGCAATCGGGTTATGGACCATGCTGGAGAAGGAGTATGTGGAAACCTTCTATACACAGTTTTATGCCGGCTGCGTTTTGATTTCCATACCTATTTCCATTTTGTTCCTGCTGACACAGAAATGTTACGTGGAAGGCGTATCGGGAGCAGTCAAGGGTTAAGTTCCGTGCATCAGGTGAAAAGCCGCTGCGGAATAACAGCGTTTATTTTGCAGCGGCTATCATTTTGCCCGAAAATGGGTTATTTTTTGAAATATCGTCCAAAGGAGACGAATTATAGTGAAAATGTCTACATTCCAATATACAAAAGAATTTGATAAAAATTATGAATATACAGGAAGCGACCTGGGAGCTGTGTGCACAGGAGACAGAACAGTATTCAGGCTCTGGGCGCCTTTCGCAGACAG
Source organism: Acetatifactor sp. (assembly GCA_051877795.1). Classification (GTDB taxonomy): domain Bacteria; phylum Bacillota; class Clostridia; order Lachnospirales; family Lachnospiraceae; genus Acetatifactor. The sequence goes on along the minus strand of JBJEJG010000041.1, from coordinate 9,637 downwards.
GGTGGAGCTGTGTCTTTATCAGGATGGAAGCTGCAATATGGAAATCACAGTGGATGACGCTCTGAGGGAAGCTGACCGGAAGGTTTCCATGAACCCGGGTGATAAAGGCGTCTGGTTTCTGGAATTTTCGGAAAATTTGCACGGAGTCTATTATGACTATCTGATTTATACAGACGGAAAAGCCGTGCGAACCGCAGACCCCTATGCGAAAGGCTGCTGCTGTAACGGGCAGAGAAGCATGGCGGTTGACCTGTCCAGAACCAATCCGGATGGCTTTGCCCTTGACCATGCTCCCGAAAAGCCTGTGGAAACTGTTATTTATGAGCTGCACATCAAGGATTTTTCCTATGATGCGGACAGTGGAATCCCGGAGGCGTACAGGGGAAAGTATATGGCCTTTACTGTGTCGGGCGGTGAGGCAGGGCAACCTGTGGGTGTGAAATATTTGCAACAGCTTGGAGTGACCTATGTTCATCTGCTTCCTTTTTTTGATTTTGGATGGCTGGATGAAGCGGGGGAAGGAAATCAGTTTAACTGGGGTTACGATCCGCTCAATTACAATGTTCCGGAGGGTTCCTTTGCCACGGATGTTACGGACGGAACCGTGCGTATCAGGGAGTGTAAAGAGATGGTGCAGGCTCTGCACAGAGCGGGAATCCGTGTAGTGATGGATGTGGTTTACAACCATACCCATGAAGCAGATTCCTGGATGGAGCGGACGGCACCGGGATATTTCTGCAGAAGATTTTCCGACGGCAGCCTGTCCGACGGGTCTGCCTGTGGAAATGACATGGCAGTCGGAAGAGCCATGGTGGATAACTATATCGTGAACTCTGTTCTGTATTGGGCCAGGGAATACCATATTGACGGGTTCCGCTTCGATTTGATGGGGCTTCTGACAACAGAGCTCATGAATCGCATCCGCAAAGAGCTGGACGCCGAGTTTGGACAGGGAGAAAAGCTTCTGTATGGGGAGCCCTGGCGTGCGAAGGAATCACCGATGGAGGAGGGAACCCACGCTGCATTAAAGGATAATATTGATTTTCTGGATGAAACAATTGCCGTATTCAGTGACGATACCAGAGATGTAATCAAGGGCGACGTCTTTTACCCAAAGGTGCCCGGCTTTGTCAATGGTGGCAGGGAACTGGAGGAGAAGGTTCTGGATGCAGTTTCCGGGTGGTGCGATAATGTGGACGGCTTCCGGCCGAAGACCTGCAACCAGGTTGTGAACTATGTGTCTGCGCATGACAATTTTACACTTTGGGATAAGCTGCTGCTCACCATGAAGAGGGAAGCCCTGGTTAAGAAGGAGGCATATCTGGAGCCGTATGCGGACATTGTGGCGGCAAATAAGCTCTCGGCGCTAATCTATTTCACCTGTCAGGGACATATTTTCCTACAGGCGGGAGAAGAGTTCGGACGCACCAAGTTCGGGGATGAGAACAGCTTTCGGTCTGAACCGGAAATTAATATGCTGCGCTGGGGACAGACGGTGAAATTTCATGAACTTGTGGATTACTACAGGGGGCTGATTGCACTGAGAAAGCAGCTGCCCGGTCTGTACGATAAAAGCGCTGATGCTGCAGCGCGCATCAGCGGCAAGACAGTGCACAGGGAGAATACCGTTTCCTTCTTCGTAGACAACAGAGCGGGAGATGGAAAAGATGTCTGGGACACCCTCTATGTGATTTATAATGCCTCGGAACTGGACTTTGAAGTAAATCTTCCTTTGGAGGCAGGTCTTCCTTCAGACGGCTGGGAAATTCTTGCGGACGCCAGAGAAGCAAATTGCCGCAGACCGGCCGGTGAGAAGGTTACTGTGGCCGCGGAAAGCGGAATGATTCTCGGAAAAAGGACAAGGAAAACATTATGGAGTTTATCTATGGAAAACAGGATTTTAAGACGCTGGAGCGAGGAGAAGAAAACTGTTATCTGATGACGAATGGGCTGGGCGGATTTTCCGCCCTCACCATGCTTGGCTCCTGCAGCAGAAACGACCATGCGGTGCTTATGAGCTGCGCAGCGGCGGAAGCGCCCAATCACCGCTATAACATGATACATCGTCTGGAGGAAATTCTTGTGCTGGGAGAACGTGAGATACACATTTCCAGTCAGAGATTTACAGATGAGACAAGGGAAGAGGGTTATCGTTATCAGACCTGCTTCTCTTATGAGCATTACCCACAGTGGACATATCAGGCAGAGGGCGTGGAGGTGACAAAAAGGCTCCTGCTGCTGCCCGGAGAAAACACGGTGGGTATTTCCTATGAAATAGAAAATCGTTCCGGCAAACCGGTGTTTCTGAGGGTAATACCCTGGATGGAATTTGTCCCGAAGGGAGAAAGGCTTTCCAAGAGCCAGATTTTTGAAGTCAAAAAGACGGAGGATAAGTCAGCAGCTTCCGGGTTCTGCTATGGGGCAGTACGATCCGGCGGACGCAGCCTGTATTTCAAAACGGATGGAGAGCTTGTGCCGCTTCCGGTAAGATATTGTGATAATCTTTATTATGCCTATGACGCCTGCGACGGCAGGGCCGACAGCGGTGTGGCAGCTGCAAATCATGAATTGATTTTTGCGGCGGCTCCCGGACAAAAACAGCGGTGCAGCGCGGTTTATGGCACGGAGCCTCAGCTTCCGGCAACGAAGGAGATTGAAGCCGCGCTGGTGGAAAGCAGGCAGGCGCTTATCGCACGTGCAGGATTACAGGATGAGGCGGCGGAGGCTCTTGTATTGGCGGCGAACCAGTTTGTTTCCTATCGTGCCTCCACCGGCAGAAAGACAATCCTTGCGGGCTTCCCGTTCTTCGAGGACTGGGGCAGGGACACTATGATTGCCCTGACAGGCTGTTGTCTGTCCACAAGGCAATTCGAAACCGCAGAGAGTATTTTGAAAACCTTCATGATGTATTGCAGGAAAGGGCTGATGCCGAACCTGTTTCCCGAGGGAAAGCAGGAGCCGCGTTACAATACAGTGGATGCGGCACTGCTGTTTATTCTCGCGGTATATGAGTATTATGTGAGAACCGGAGATAAGAGCTTTGTGGTGGGAGCCTATTCCGTCATGAAGGATATTGTGGAGTATTACGTATCCGGTACGGATTTTTGTATCGGCATGGATACGGATGGATTGATTTCCGCCGGAGAAGGGTTTGACCAGGTCACCTGGATGGATGTGCGGGTAGGGGATATCCTGCCCACACCCAGACATGGAAAGCCCGTGGAAATCAATGCCTATTGGTATAATGCGTTGTGTATCATGGACTATTTTCAGAAGCTGTGCAGGGATGTGGCACTGTCCGATAAACGGGACTATAAAAAAATGGCGGAGGTCACGGGAGCGAGCTTTCGGGAGAAGTTTTGGAATGAGGAAAAGAAGTGCCTGAGAGATGTGATTTCCTCAAAAGCTGATGTGGCAGACGAACATGCGGTTTTGCCGGACAATCAGATCCGGTGCAACCAGATTTGGGCGGTATCGCTGCCCTTTTCCCTGCTGGACAGAGAGCAGGAAAAGCAGGTTGTGGAAACCGTCTTTCGCAGGCTTTACACTCCGTTGGGACTCCGTACCCTGGAGCCGGATGACCCGGAATTTAAGCCGTTTTATGGTGGGGAATTATTGCAGCGGGATTTGGCTTATCATCAGGGAACCGTCTGGGCATTTCCTCTGGGCGGATATTATCTGGCCTATCTGAAGGTAAATGATTATTCTGAGGTGGCGAAGAAGAAAGTGCGTGAACAACTGAAGGCAACGAGGGCTGCCCTGCGGGAGGGCTGTATCGGGCAGCTGCCGGAAATTTATGACGGACTGGAACCCAACTCTTCCAAGGGCTGTTTTGCTCAGGCCTGGAGTGTGGGAGAGATGCTACGGGTATATGAGGCACTGGAAAAATAACTTTTATATTAGAGGGAAGGGTAGATTGTTCTTTCTATATAGAAAGTCTCTTTATATAGAAAGCTATTACTGCAAGAAAAATTTATTGAGGGTATGGGAAAGTTAAATCCTTGGTTTCTACCCGTAGCATAAGAGAGAGCAGGGTATGAGGGAGGAAAAACACGATATATACCCTTCAGCCCGGAGAAGGCAGGGTATGAGGGAGGAAAAACACGATATATACCCTTCAGCCCGGAGAGAGCAGGGTATGAGAGAGGAAAAACACAGTATATACCCTTCAGCCCGGAGAAGGCAGGGTATGAGGGAGGAAAAACACAGTATATACCCTTCAGCCCGGAGAAGGCAGGGTATGGGGGAGATATATACCCTTCAGCCCGGAGAAGGCAGGGTATGGGGGAGTAAAAACACAGTATATACCCTTCGGCTTGAAGAAGGCAGGGTATGAGGGAGGAAAAACACAGTATATACCCTTCAGCTTGAAGAAGGCAGGGGTATGTAGGATAAGAGGCACATATTTTTTGGTAAGGATTCGGTTAAACGGGGGATTAGCAGAATGAAAAGAAGATACACAAAAGGTTTGGGACTCCTTCTGACAGGAATATTGTTCGGAGTGGGACTTGCCGGCTGCGGGAAAGAAGCGGAGCCTGTTTATGTGGGTCAGAGTCTTGTCTCGGACAAAGAGGTACAGGAACCGGAAGCCACGGACAAATACCGCACCTTTTATGAGATTTTTGTGTACTCTTTTTGGGACAGTGACGGTGACATCTGTAAGTTTGCATCCGGTCTGTATAAGGCGAATACATATGGCGACTATATCACCAGAGGAGACGAGCGGTATGCTGCCCAGAGTGAGCACTTTATCAACGCTCCCTTCTACAGCAATCACGACATGGATCGGGCTGCGGGTTATTATACCGGGGAGTGGGCAGAGCAGCAGGTAAAGCTGGCGGCGGCACTTAACATGACCATGAGCGGGAATGCCTTCTTATACTATGGGGATGAAATTGGCATGCTTGGAAAGGGAAAGGATGAAAATAAGCGTCTCGGTATGCGCTGGACGGCAGATACGGGGGCGGAGGGAATGTGCGTCTGGCCTGAAGATGCGGAGAAAAATATTGTTCAGACCTATCCTGCACTGGACGAGCAGCTGGATGCCAAAATGCTGGAGGCTACTCTGGTGTCCGGTGAAACGCCTGTGTCTGCGGAAGGACAGACAATGACACTGCCGGAGTATTCTGTGGCGGTGATAGAAGTGGAATAGTAGTAATGGTGATTTGAAAGAATGTGAATTTTCAACAGAAAATTTCGTAACTGCCGGTTAAGAAAAAATTCTTACAGGTTTACTTTGTCTCCATTGCGGGTTACCTGATCCTCTTTTATACTGTACTTAACGGCCGGAACAGAAATGTGGGAAAGGTACAGGTAAATAGGAATGGATTTGAGAATCGGTGCGAAGATTACGGAACTGCGGAAAAAGAAGGGAATGACACAGGAACAGCTGGCGAATGTACTTGGCGTGTCCGCCCCGGCAGTGAGCAAGTGGGAGACGGACAGCTCCTACCCGGATATTACCATGCTATGCCCGCTTGCCCGTGTGTTGGGGACGGATGTAGACTCTTTGCTTGCCTTTGAGGAGGCTTTGTCTGAAGAAAAACTCGGAAGCTATATGACGGAGCTTGTGGAACTGACCCGGAACGGCAGACGGAAAGAGGCGGAGGAAAAGCTGCAGCAGCTATTGCACAGTTACCCATCCAACGTGAATCTGAAATTCAGCGCAGTGGCGATGTTCTCTTTCTTTGAGATGAGTAAGCCGGACTGCTCCGAGGAGGATAGAAAGCGTTGGTTTTGTCAAAAGAAAGAATTGGCAGAGGCTGTTTATGACAGCGGTGCTGCGGCTTTTCGGATGCCTGCAATCTCCATGTTGGTTTCTCTTGCGCTTGCAGAAGATGAACTGGACAGGGCGGAAGAGCTTTTGAAAGAAACGGTGACGGATACGGCAGATTTTACGATGCTATGGGTTCAGCTGTACCTGAAAAAGGGGCAGCAGGATGAAGCGCTTGCAACCGTGCAAAGACAGCTTTACAAATTAGTAGGGGATGTGCGAACCTGTCTTGCGGTTATGTTGGGGGAAAATCTGGAATTGGAGTCTGAGCGGCTTATGGAGGTTTGCAGAGTTTACCGTGAGGTGGAGGACCTGTTCAGAGTCGGAGGCGGTATGGGAGCCGGAGTGCTTGCGGAGGTCTATTTGCGGGAAGGCAGAAAACAGGAGGCTCTGGAATATCTGGAAGACTTGACAGATAAACTGACCGGGCAGATGGACAGTCCCAATCCGCTTCTGTTTGCGCCTGCTATTCAGCCTGCGCCCGAAAAGCTTCAGATGAATAGAGAAATGCGTATGGTATGTCTGTGTGGTTTAAAACAGGATGCATGCTTTGAACCGCTCCGCGGGGAAGAGCGTTTTCAAAAATTGGTATTAAAGCTTGAGCAGGAAACGGAGGCGCAGAGAGAAGAACTGCCGAATTGAGAAAGGAAAGAAATAGTGCCGGAGTAAAAAGCAGAAATAGTGTCAGGGTAAGAAATGATGTAGAGTTGTTTGGTAAAAAAGGTTGACAACCTTAATGATTTGGTTTATTGTTTATCACAATTATATCGATATAAGAATTTTAGGAAGGAATTTATGACAATGCAGAATATGTATAGTTCACATCAGCATAGCTTTTCGGTCAAGCCGGTGGGAAAGCACCAGGGGTTTATTGCTGATGGAATCTATAAGGCATTGGAGTATTCTTTTTTATATCCTCAAACAAATTGATTTTGAGAGGAAGAAGATATTTATACAATGAGGTATAGAAACACCATCAGATGAGTGAAATGTCGGATGGTGTTTTTTATTTTTACAAACGGAGGTAATCATAATGCAGTTTATCGATGAAAAAATAAGTCTGGTATTTCCTACAATGGAATATGAGATGCAGGCGAAGGAGTTTATAGCAGAATTTTATCAATATGATTCTGAAATTAACGGAACCGGAGGAATCGTTCCTTTTTTAGAAAAAAATGACTACGCAGGTTGGGTGAAAAAGGTTATTGCTGATATTGATATTGCAAATATTGACGAGAAAAGAGTTCCGGCACTCACCTATTTTTATATCAGAGAAGCAGATAAAAAGATTGTTGGGATGGTAAATATCAGACTGGATGAGAACGAATTGATTCGCAAAGAAGCAGGTCACATTGGGTACTGCATTCGTCCGACAGAAAGAAGAAAGCACTATGCTTCTCAGATGCTCAATGATTCCTTAAAAGTATGTCGCAGGGTAAGAATCAAAAATGTGCTTGTTTCATGTGATAAGGAAAATATTGCATCTGCAAAAACAATAAAAAGTTGTGGTGGTGTTCTTCAGGATGAGTTTTACAGCGAAACCTTTCAAGAAGTTTTGCAGAGATATGTCATTGCTGATGAGTAAAAGAAAGGAGAGTAGAGATGCTTAGATTGCGACAGCATAAAAAGTGTGATGCTGCTGTTATGTGGGGAAGGCAGCCGAGAGCCTTTCAGCTGAAAGACGGAAGCTATCGGGATGAGATACAGATGATTTATGTTTTTGGGAAAGAGACGGAGGAATAAGAAGATGTTGAAGCTGGTGAAACTGGAAGAAAAATATATGCCACTGCTGATTGATATGATGGATGAGTGGTATGGGACAGGGGAGAAGATTGTTCCCTATGCAATCAGAAAGGTCGATTATCACGATTTTAACACTTATGCAGAGAGCCTGGAACGAGAAGAAGCGAGGGACGGGCTGGTGCCGGATTCCACCTTTTTCTGCCTGGATACGGAGAGGAACCGTTTTGTGGGGGCAGTGAATATCCGCCACTGGCTGAACGATGCACTTTTGTTAAACGGGGGGCATATCGGTGACGGCGTGCGCCCCTCGGAGCGCAGAAAGGGCATTGCTACGATAATGATTGGGCTGGCACTGCAGGAGTGCTGTAAGCTGGGAATCGAGAGGGTGCTGATGGTCTGTGATAAGGAGAATATAGGCTCTGCAAAGAGCATCCAAAATAATGGCGGTGTTATGGAAAATGAAATTGAGGTGGATGGTATCAGGGAACAGCGGTATTGGATTGATTTACGTCCTCCCTTTGTCCACACGTTTGCCGGAGCGGGCTTTCTGGAATCTTACTATTTTGTAGTAACAATCTCAAAATATCAGGGGAAGCTCCTGCTCAGCCGTCACAGAGAACGGACAACCTGGGAGTGCCAGGGCGGGCATGTTGAACCGGGAGAAACACCGCTGGAGGCTGCAAAGAGAGAACTCTACGAGGAGTCCGGTGCATTGGAATATGATATACGGCCTGTGTGTGATTACTGGACCGGAAACCCGGATACGGGGGAAGTGAAGACAGGTATGCTTTTCGCGGCAGAAATCAGGAAACTGGGGCCGATGCCGGAGAGCGAAATGGCAGAGATAAGACAATTTGATGAATTGCCGGAAAATCTGACTTATCCCCATATTGTGCCCAAATTATATGCCATGTTGTAATGGACAGTTTTTTTACATGCTGCTGTTGCACAAAGAGATATGCAGATACTATCATGAATCTGAAAATACATCCCAGGAGGTAACCAAGATGGTATTGAAAGAGGAAATGAATAAGTATCTGCATTTTTGTGAGTTTCAAAAGGAACTCGACAGCAAAACGATTAAGGCGTATCGGACGGATTTGGAGCAATTTTTTTCCTTTATGGAAAGGTATGATGCGATGCCGGGCAAGGAGGAGCTGAACTCGTATCTGGAGTATATCCATGACAGATATAAGCAGAAAACGGTCAAGAGAAAAATCGCCAGTGTGAAAGCTCTGTTCCGCTATCTGGAAGAGGAAGAGATTATTGAGACAGACCCTTTCCACAGGATAAAGACAAAATTCAAAGAGGAGACAGTTTTGCCGAAGATAGTGCCGAGAGATACGATAGAACAGCTGTTGGATTATCTGTACAGGCAGCAGGCTTCCGAAGAGTATACAAAGTGGCAAAAGAAGCTTATATTGAGGGATACTGCTGTAGTTGAAATGCTCTTTGCAACCGGATTGCGTATTTCTGAACTATGTCATCTGCAGAACAGATATTTCGATTCCCGGACGGGGCTTCTGTGCATTCAGGGGAAGGGAAGTAAGGAAAGGTATTTACAGATTGGCAGCAGTGATGTGCTGACAACGCTCAATGAATATAAAAATGAATTTGCGGAGCAGATAAAGCAGCACGGGTATTTCTTTGTCAATCGGTACGGGCAGCCGTTGTCGGAGCAATCAGCCCGTCGCATGATACATAAATATGCCGATGCCATTCATGCGGATAGAAATATTACGCCGCATATGTTCCGGCATTCCTTTGCCACCTTTCTGATGGAGGAGGACGTCAATATCAGATATATTCAGAAAATGCTGGGACATGCCTCCATCACCACCACTCAGATATATACATATGTGGCGACGGAAAAGGAACGGGAGATACTCAGAACCAGGCACCCGAGAAATAAAATGCAGGTGGGGAAAATGTAGAATTTTGGTGAGATTGGGCGAAATGGCGTTGCAAAAGTTAGAATATTATGGTATTGTAATATTGCCGTAAAAAAGGACAGTTAGAAATCTTTAACAGACAAAAAGGCGAGGAAAGTGGTTGATATTACATGGGTAAGGGTAATTTCGGATGAAGGGATTTTACTGGTACTGATAATCAAATATTATC
>JBJEJG010000040.1:70952-72215 GCA_051877795.1 Acetatifactor sp. | reverse complement strand
AACTAACTAAAACAAAAATTCTAATATATTTTATCCAAGCACTATCTTTTTTCATACTCGCTTCTCCACTATTCAAAACCATTTGCTCATTAAATTCAAATTTTTCTAACTCTACAACTTCTAATTTTTTAATTTCACTCATCCTATCCAAACCACATAATTCTGTTAAAGGACTAAATTTTCTTAATTATCTTACATTCCTTGACTCTTTGTCAATATCCTCACTTGTCCAGTTATCATCAAGAATTCTTTTCGCAATGCATTCATTATCAACCTGCTCTGTTCACCAAATTTTCGCCTGTTTCATCCATTAAGCACTTTGTCTGGTTCATGAATTTTTCCTGCTTGAACTATTAATTTCTCTGCCTGGTACATTAGTCCTTCCTGAGCAATCTATTCATGATTCTGTTTGCTTCACAAAAGGTAGTGACATAGCATTTTTTCGATTGATCTCGTATTTAACGGATTTGCACCCGTCTCCATGCTGAATAGCAGATTATTCCCATACCAGTACCCGTTCTCCGAATATAAATCAATCTTCTCACACATATTCTTTGCGTATTCCGGATTGTCCATCATACCAAAATGTTCATATACATAGGTCTTCCGCTGCTGCAAATTCAGGAGCAGGAAATCCGGATAAAGCATTTTTCCATTTGCCATAATTATTTGAGGTTCATAAACATATGGTATATCACGTCTGTAAAACAAATCTGCAAGAATTTTTTCCGATTTAGACCGTACCAACTCCCCACGTTCCGAATAGATAACAGAATTGTTAGGATACGGATTGACCGAACCGGGATGCTTTTCATACCACGCCTTAACAAACTCCTCGTCTGTCGGAATAATTGGTGTAACCAAATTCTTTCTCGCAGCTGGCAGCTTTAAATACAAATCTCCTACTGTCTGTTTGTATCGCTTCAATAATTGCTGCACGCTCTTTAATCTTGCTTCAATGATAGCAAGTACCTTTTCATTATAATCTTTTTGTGCAAGCGCATATGCAATCTCCTTCCTTTCCGTTGTCAAATATATTCTCTTGCTTTCTAAATAATTGTAATATTGTAAATAATTTCCGCTACCGGACTTCCTAATGTGCAAGCTTCCTTCGGGCGCGTTCTCCAATTGAAGCCGCAGTTCCTTCCGGAGTTCGCTTAATTCCTGAATCTCTCTTTCTAATTGCTTTTGCAACTGTTTGTTATCAACCATAATATTTCTTCCTTTCCGCTTGTTTTTGACTTGTTTTACGTGCAGATTTCC